>NZ_DALZDK010000044.1:0-31576 GCF_031978665.1 Niallia sp.
TGACACCCCACCAACGGGTCAAACCGTTGATAAATCAACATTTATAGAGGGAGGTATTAAAATCATTTGCAACTAACAATAAATAGTTTTATACTTACGAAGGTTAATTTTTATGTTTTTAAACGTCATTCAGGCTTATTGTTAGCATAATTCATATATTTTACCAAAATGGCATTTCTAGCTTATCTCACGCTTAAAACGTGGTTTCTTCTAGAAATGCCAATTTCACGTTACGAAGACAGAACACACCCATACTATAAAACTGGCTGTATCGGGTGATGATTATACTTCATATGTCCCTCGTTCACATTAATTGCCCCCTTCATTGATTCAATGTTAATTAGCAGATAAATGTAGTAGCTAGCAATTAGTAATTTAAATTTCTACGATTCGAACAACCTCTCTCATATTGCATTTCCATATGGTCTGAACACAAACCGTCTTATCCTATCTCGTGTCTTTTTGAATGGTACTTTAGTTATTTAAGGTGACTATGATATGATATTTATGGAAGAGGAATAATAATTAGTAAAGAAATTTTGTTTTTTTCAGAAGGGATATTTTCGAAAAGGTTGTTGATTTTTATCCTGAAAAGTAGATAGTGTCTCGGTAAAACTAACTAGCTTACTTATTTAAGCAAAACACTATATTTGAAAAAAGCCCTTTTCTAAAAATTTAGCTATAATCTTATTCATTGGGATAACATATAGAAAAACTCTTTTTAGAGGTGAGTTAATTGATTCATATTGGTTTAACTGGCTGGGGAGACCATATTAGTCTTTATGGAAAAAATACTTCATCACAAAATAAATTAGTGGAGTATGCCGGTTATTTTCCTACAGTGGAAGTGGATGCTTCTTTTTATGCCGTGCAACCAGTGCGGAATGCCGAGAATTGGGTAAGAAAAACACCAGACTCGTTTCAATTTATCGTGAAGGCGTATCAAGGAATGACAGGCCATAATCGAGGAGAAATTCCGTATTCCTCCCATGAAGAAATGTTTTTTTCATTCATTGATTCCTTAGTTCCATATATAAAAGCAGGGAAGCTGGCAATGGTATTGTTTCAATTTCCACCTTGGTTTGATTGCACAAAGGCGAATGTTCACTATTTAAGAGTATGTAGAAAAAAGATGGGTGATATTCCATGTGCCCTTGAATTCAGACATCAATCATGGTTTGACCCGAAGTATCGTGAAAGCACGCTGCAGTTTATGCGAGAAGAGAATTGGATTCATAGCATTTGTGATGAACCCCAAGTAATGCCAGGGTCTGTTCCTACTGTGCTTGATGCTGTTGATGAAGAAAAAGTGCTCATTCGTCTTCATGGTAGAAATTATTATGGATGGCAACAAAATAACAATCCAAATTGGCGAGAAGTTCGCTATTTATACCGCTATAATACGGCAGAATTAAAAGAGTGGGTTGAAAATATCCTCCAGCTTGAAAAGCAATGTAAAAATGTTTATGTGCTATTCAATAATAATTCTGGGGGAGACGCCGCAGACAATGGCAAAGAACTTATTAATTTATTAAAGATAGAATACACGGATCTTGCTCCAAGACAATTAGATTTATTTTAAAATATTGGAGAAAAAGTAATAAGGATACATAATTGCCTATAAATAGAGAAAATACAAACACAAGGAAGGCGAGAAGATGGAAGTCATCCACATATATCATACCAATGATTTACATAGCCATTTTGAAAATTGGCCAAGAATTTATGAATTGCTGCGTGAAAGGAAAAAATGGCATAACGAGGCTGGTGAAGCTGTTTATTTATTCGATATAGGTGACCATTTGGATTTGTCTCATCCTTATACTGAAGCGACGAAAGGCAGAATTAATACGAAGCTATTAAATAAAGAACGCTATGATGCAGTGACAATAGGGAATAATGAAGGGATTACACTACCATATGAAGCATTAGATCATTTATATGATGATGCTTTATTCGATGTGATTGTGGCGAACCTTTATAAGAATAATGGAGAACGTCCGGATTGGGCTATTCCTCATCAAATATATAAAACGGCAAAAGGAACAAAAATTGGTGTAATCGGTATTACCGCCTATTTTGCACAGTTATATGAGCTTTTGGGATGGAAATTGACAGAACCGATACAAGAATTATCTAAGCAAATAGAAGAGCTTCGAGGACAGGTTGATATTATTATATTGTTGTCTCATTTAGGAATAAATGATGATGAGATGATTGCCACGAACTATCCAGAAATAGATGTTATTTTAGGTGCACATACGCATCATATTTTTCATCAAGGAAAAATAATTAATAATAATCTTCAAGGTGCGGCTGGAAAGTATGGCTATTATGTAGGCCATATTGAATTAAAGGTTGATGATTTAAAGAAAGTAATCGATAAAAAAGCGATATTATATGAAACAAGTAAATTACCGATTGCGAATGAAGAAGAAGCAATTATCGAAAATTATTACTTGCAGGGCAAGCAGGCTTTATCAGAAAAAGCAGTTACTATTGGTGAGTACCTTTCACAAGAAGTTCTTGCGAAAATACTCTGTGAAAAATTAGTTTCTTGGTGTCATTCTGATTGTGCGATCCTTAATGAAGGATTAATACTAAATGGCTTGGAAGAAGGGGATGTCACTTTCTTTGACTTATTATCGATTTGCCCACATCCAATTAATCCTTGTAATGTAACATTAACAGGAGCTGAATTAAAGGAAATCTTGCTTGATATGAAAGTGGCGAAATGGGAGACACTGCAGGTTAAAGGCCTTGGTTTCCGAGGGACTTTAATGGGGAAAATGATTTCAGCAGGAATAACACAAGAGAAAAGTGGAGACATAGATATATATTATATCCAATCAGAAGAAATACAACCAAATCAGAACTATGTCGTAACAGTACCTGATATGCTTACGTTCGGTAATTTTTTTCCATCTATTTATCGAGCAACAAAGAAAGACTATTTTCTGCCTGAATTTATGCGTAATATTCTTGCGGACACTCTACAAAATCGGATAAAAGCTTAAAATCGATTTTCCTTATTTGAAATAGGGATAACCAAAAATATAACACAGATTGCTCCTCTTCTGAATATAATTACCATGAAGGTAAAGAGAGGAGTGAGCACGAAGTATTATGATTGATGTGTATCCTGTTGAAATCAATGGACATACTTTTATTGCAGTCTCAGTACTATTGCCTAAAACTACCTTGCTTGCTGTTAAAAATGATAAGGGTTATATCATGTGTGGAGCACTAGATATTGGATTGTTAAATGATAAGCTGAAAGACCGAAAAATAATTGCTGGCAGAGCTGTTGGCGTTAGAACGATTGAGCAATTATTGGAGGCACCTTTAGAATCTGTTACAATCGAAGCAGAAGCATATGGAATTCATAAAGGCATGATTGGAAAAGAAGCATTGTTGAAAATGGTTTAATTTAAAATGAAGTCCAGAAGGATTAACGAATGAAAAGGATATTTCCTTTTTTTCGTTAGTCCTTCTTTATTATAAGGGAAATTTTTCATTTTCTTTTCTATAGGTCTAAAGAAATAGAGCTGAAAGTACGATATAATATTTATAGATAAATTATTAGGAGCCAATAAAGCATGAAATTAGTTGGGACGAAAAATATAAAAGAAGGTGCAATCTTAGCTAAGCCCATATTAAACGATCGTGGAAAAGTGTTAGTTAATAGTGGGGTCCGTTTAGAACAAAGGATTATTAAAAGGTTGCTTGATTTTGGTGTCAGCTACGTATATTTAGAGGATAAGCATACTAAGGATATCAAAGTAGATGCTGCTATTTCAGAGCAGGTGAAAATGGAAGCGATGCAAACCATTGAGAAAAGCTTCCATACCTTAAAACAAACAGACCCTTCGAATATTTCGATGGTGATGGAAAAGAACACTCCAGTTTTTAAGAAACTAGTTGGAAAAGTACTAACAGAATTAAAGAATCATGAAGATCTTTATACTATTATGTCGGATGTCTATCTATATGATAATTATATTTTTTCGCACAGCTTGAATGTAACCATTTATACATTAGCGTTAGGACTAGAATTAAAACTTCCGCCTAGGCAGATGGAAATTATAGGGCTAGGAGCTATTTTACATGATATTGGCAAAATGAATATACCTTTAGACATTTTAATGAAGCCAGGAAAGTTGACGGAAGAAGAATATGAGATAGTAAAGAACCATGCAGAAGTAGGCTTTGAAATTCTAAGAAATGTTCAGACACTGCCGTTGTTAGTTAGCCATTGTGCTTACCAACATCATGAGCGTTTGAATGGATCCGGTTATCCTAGAGGTTTGAAAGAAGAAGAAATACATTTATTTGGAAAAATTATCGCCGTAGCAGATGTTTTTGATGCGATAACATCTAATCGTGTCTATCATGATGCCCTCTTGCCACATGAGGCGCTAGAAATTTTATATACTGGTTCTAGTCGCCTATATGATGCAAAAATTGTCGAAGCTTTTAGAAGAGCTATTGTCCTTTATCCCAATGGTTTAAGCGTAAAGCTAAGCAATGGAGAAAAAGGAATTGTCTGTAGACAAAATAAGGGAATGAACGAAAGACCAATTATTAGAATAGTTGAACGAGAAGGAAAGGAAATCCCTCCTTACGATTTGGATTTAAAAGAAGATCTCTCTATCCTCATAACCGAATGTGATACGATTCATACTCCTTTATAAGAAATTAGGCGATAAGAAGGATTAACTTCATCTTATCGCCAAGGAAGAGAGTATGGTATATTATTTTTTACTTCGTGCTCTTATCTGTTCTTGTCTTTCCCATAATCTTAAATGAGCATATGGATCATAAGACCATTCTGTATACCCATTATCTTTATAAATTCCATAGTGTAGGTGAGGTGGGAATTTGCCAGAAGTACCTGGTGGCCCATATCCCGAACTTCCGACTCCACCAATAAGCATACCAGGCTCTACTATCATACCTGCCTTTATTTCTTTAGAAAATCCGCTTAAATGGGCAAAATAATGATAGTTATTATTTATATCTCTAATTCCAATTCGCCATCCACCGTAATTATTCCATCCTTTCATTTCCACAATCCCATAGGAAGTCGCTTTTACAGGGACTCCATAGTCTGCAAAAATGTCGGTTCCTTCATGGATCCGTTTTCCTCCCCAACCACGTGCATCACCCCAAGTACTGCGATAGCTATGATTACTTCTTAGAGGAAGAGGGAAGGCGTGATCATCGAGATTTAGTCTGCCAAAGTGCTTATATATGGCGGCTTTTCCCATGATGATGCTTACGGTTTTATCCCTCTTATAATAATTCCATAGACCGATCTTAAAATTATCTTCATCCATTCCATATTGGCTAATATAATTTGAGAATGCGGAGAGGATATCTTCATCATTAAATCGATCTGCTTTTCCATCTCCATTTCCATCTACTCCAAGTCCACCAAATAAGGGAATGGTATAAGGGTTGGTATCTTCAGAATCTGGATTGATAATGCCGGCCCAGTTTTCTTTTGTAAAGTAAATCCCTGTAAGTCCTTTCGCTTGTGGGATATCTTTTCTTGCGGAGCGAATATTTCTCTCATATTGATCAACAGCCGCTATATAATACCAAGGAATTTGATACAATGCTTCGATTTTGTTATATAGTTCCATCCTTTTTCTGTAAAGATCATTCGTATTTTGAGTAGCATATGTGACAGTGGTCGGTAGTAAAAGCATAAGTATAATGATTAAAAACATTAACCTGCGCAAAAGATAGTCCCTCCCTTCATATTCTGTCGTTTTATTTTGTGAGTTATCATGAAAAAAATAATTATCAATTAATGGTAATCTTTTAAAGCAATAACTTGTAGAGGTATTTCCATTGTGTTAAAGTGACAAATGAAAGCGCGGCAATCCTTTTTTTGTGTATAACATACAAAAATTTCTTATTTAATTCTGTTATACAATACTGTTTTTAGGTAAAAATGATGAAAATTATTTTACTAGGAGATGAATGTGGTGTCAGAAAAAAAACAAGAATATTTACGCAAACCTGAATGGTTGAAAATTAAATTGAATACGAATGAAAATTATACAGGTTTGAAAAAAATGATGAAGGAAAAACAGCTACATACAGTATGTGAGGAAGCAAAATGTCCCAATATTCATGAATGTTGGGCTGTAAGAAGAACGGCAACATTTATGATATTAGGAGATATTTGCACAAGAGCCTGTCGCTTTTGCGCAGTAAAAACAGGCTTACCGACAGAGTTAGATTGGCAAGAGCCAGAAAGAGTTGCTGATTCTGTCTATGCGATGAATTTAAAACATGTGGTTATTACTGCTGTTGCAAGAGATGATTTAAAGGACGGCGGAGCAGCTGTGTTTGCTGAGACTGTTCGTGCAATTCGTAGAAAAAACCCATTCACTGGCATAGAAGTACTACCATCTGATATGGGAGGCGTAGAAGAAAATCTACGTATTTTAATGGATGCTAAACCTGATATTTTGAATCATAATATTGAAACAGTAGAAAGATTGACCCCTAGAGTACGTGCACGCGCAAAATATCAACGTTCGCTTGAATTTTTGCGTAGAGCAAAAGAAATGCAGCCTACAATACCGACTAAGTCTAGTCTTATGATTGGATTAGGAGAAACAAAAGAAGAAATTATCGCAACGATGGATGATCTCAGAGAAAATAACGTGGATATTATGACAATTGGCCAATACTTACAGCCAACTGCAAAGCATTTAAAAGTTCAAAAATATTATCATCCAGATGAGTTTAAAGAATTGAAAGAAATTGCTTTGAGTAAAGGCTTTAGCCATTGTGAAGCTGGACCATTAGTCCGTTCTTCTTATCATGCAGATGAGCAAGTAAATGAAGCGAAAAAAAATCAGCAAATGGCAGAACATGCTAAGGAAGCTTAATCATTTTAGTCCTCCCTTAACCAGGGGGGATTTTGTTTATATTTATTACTTTGTGGAATGAACAACATCCATACCAAAAGGATTTTTGCATAGATTCTCCCCATGAACGAGAAGCCTATAAATTGCTATTCCGATTTTCCAAGTTATGTAACCGTAAAAAATAAAAAATTCTGTATTTTGCAGGAGATTTTATTGTTAGTGCTATGTAAAAATCCTTCCTAAGGTTATAATGATAATGGAAGAATGTAATAATTGGACAATTTTAAGGAAATTCATACAGGTTTTGAGGTGATACGATTGGTTTGTATTAATAACCATTGTTATGAACTGATTGAAGAAAGAAAATCAGGTTTCAATGAAGAAGCATTTAAAAATAGATATAGTGATATATTAACGAAATACGATTATATTGTTGGAGATTGGGGTTATGGACAATTAAGACTACGTGGCTTTTTTGATGACCATAATCAAAAATCAAGCTTTGATACAAAAATAAGTACGTTAACGGAGTACTTGTATGAATATTGTAATTTTGGCTGTGCATATTTTGTCGTGAAAAAATCGAAATAGTAAGTAGGCAATCCTTCAATTTTTTGTAAAAGAGGGAGCTTCCATTCTGAAAGAAAATGAGAAATGGTCCGTTTAGCGGCAATAGAAACTGTTTCTTTAGATGATTAGCTTAAAATGTATCGTAACTAGGCGAAATCTACTTGAAAAATGCATAAGTAGATTTCTAAAAGCCGTTTCCTTACAAATAAGCAAGGCCATTAAAGTTTTTTCTAATCTACATTTTAAAATTTCCCATTGCTTCTTAATTTAATAGAAGAAGGGAAAAGTCCATCTATAGAGAGATAAATGCTTATTTGTGACAGAAAAAGTTGGCTTTTTGAGAGGAATGGAGCTATGAAATATCAAGAAAATATATATTCAAGATTATTTAATTGGGGGAAATTATTGCTTCCGGCAAAATCGATAAAGTATTTTCCTCCATCCTTTGTTTTACGAGACCCGATCATTCATCAAGTAGAAAAAGCAATGAATCATGGATATGAAGTGGCAGTTGTTGTAATAGATATAACGAACTTACATAGAATCAAGCAACAGTTAGAAGCGCGCGGCTTTTTAGATTATATTCGATTTCTAAAAAAATCATTTCGTGCAACGCTCCAATCATTGGATGCTTCAAATGACATTCTTGCAATTCATGATTACAATCCCAATGGTTTAACGATGTATATAAAATGGCAGCAAGGAACAGAGTGTTTAGCGCTTCTGGATGGATTACTAAAAAAAATTATACATAATGTCGAAAGAGCTTTTTGTGAAAGTGATAGTGTCCCGCCTGTATTTAATACAGGCTACATGTTTATCGAGAAAAAATATACCTACCTTAATGATGCAATTCAGACGGCTTATGAATTAGCGCTTGCAATGGCTCATAAAAGGTCTGATACAGAATTCAATAAATTAGTCCATGCACTGAGCAATATTGTTGCTAATAAGAGTATCCGCTTATTGGCACAACCAATTATGGATGTAGAAACAAATAAAATTCATGCCTGTGAAATGCTGACGCGAGGACCTGAAGGAACTGCACTAGAAAATCCGCTTCAGCTATTTTCCTTAGCAAGGCAAACGAAGTTTTTGTATGAACTTGAAATGATTGTTCTTGAAAAAGCTTTTGAACAAATCCAGCAAACCAAATGGAGGCACAATATCTTTATTAACTTTACACCTGTTACAATAGGTAATCCTAGATTTGTTAAAGATATTAAAAGTGTAATTCGTCGTTTCCATGGAATTTCGCCTAAAAAAATAACGATTGAAATTACAGAAAGAGATTCATTTGAGGGCTTAGAGCACTTTACTAATAACATTAAGGTGTTAAGAATGCTTGGATTTTTAATCGCAGTGGATGACACAGGAGCAGGCTATGCTAGCCTAAATTCTATAAGTGAAATTATGCCAGATATCATTAAAATTGACCGGTCTGTCATTCAGAATATTGATAAAAATTCCGTGAAAGAATCGATGTTAAAAGGTCTGCTTCTTATCGCAAAAGAAGTAGGATCTATTGTCGTTGCAGAAGGAATCGAAAGTGCAGAGGAAGCTTCTGTTTTATCGAAGAATAAAGTTGATTTAGCTCAAGGATATTTCTATGCCAGACCAACTAGCTTAAGTAATCATTTACAAATCTCATAAGGAACGGAAGGAGAAGTCGAAATTATGTATTTTGTAGACCGTGAAAAAATAGATGAACAATTATCTTATTATCAAGAGCTCATTAGTCAGTTTGAAAATCAGGATATATGGAACACATTTATGGAAAAAGTGGCACTCGAAAGAATAACACATATGATGATTGAGGTTATTTTAGATGTGGGAAATAGCATGATTGACGGTTTCATTATGAGAGATCCTGGAAGCTATGAGGATATTGTAGATATTCTAACTGATGAAAAAGTAATCACTATGGAAATGGCACAAGATATTAAAGAGCTAATTCTATGGAGAAAACAGCTTGTTCATCATTATACAAATATTGATCATAAGAGATTGGCTGCTGTATTTGCAGAAAAAATGAATTCGATAAAATCATTTATTCCGTCGGTAAAAGAATACTTAATTCATGAGCTCGGACCAGTATCTGCGTTTAAAAAATAATGTTTGAAGTTTTAACATTAGAAAGGATTTTTTTATAAATGAAAGCTTATAAAGGATATTTAATCGATTTAGATGGCACCATGTATCGAGGAACAGAAGTTATTGCAGAGGCTGCTGGATTTGTAAAGCAATTAATCGCTTTACAAATCCCTTATTTATATGTCACCAACAATTCAACCAAATCACCAGAACAAGTAGCCCAGAAGCTACGGGAATTCGATATACCGGCTAAAGCAAGTGAAGTGTTTACTTCCGCTATGGCTTCAGCGAATTATATTGCTGAAAAAACACCAGAGGCCAATGTATTTATGATTGGCGAAGAAGGGCTTGAACAAGCTTTGCTAGAAAAGAGTTTAAAGCTAGTAAATGATACAGAAAATGTCGATTATGTGGTTGCTGGACTTGATCAAAAGATTACCTATGAAAAACTGACAGTAGCTTGCCTTGCTGTGCGCAATGGGGCGAAATTTGTGATAACAAATGGTGATACGGCTTTGCCTAGCGAACGGGGATTACTTCCTGGTAACGGAGCTATTACTTCTGTTATCTCAGTAAGTACACAACAACAGCCA
This sequence comes from Niallia sp., assembly GCF_031978665.1. NCBI lineage: Bacteria > Bacillati > Bacillota > Bacilli > Caryophanales > Bacillaceae > Niallia > Niallia sp. Next base: position 10,148 of record NZ_DALZDK010000044.1, read on the forward strand.
GTCGTTATTGGAAAACCAGAATCGATTATCGTGGACCAAGCAATCAAATTATTGAATTTGCCTAAAGAGGATGTTTTGATGGTAGGAGATAATTATCAAACAGATATTATGGCAGGTATAAATGCAAATATAGATACCCTCTTAGTTTATACCGGAGTTACAACGAAGGAGCAATTAGGAGACTATTCCACACAGCCAACCTTTACCGTGGATAGCTTAAGTGACTGGATTGTAAAAAAATAAGAATAACAAAAAGAGGACGCTTCACTACAAGTATACGGATTGTTTACTTTGTCTCGAAACGTCCTTTATTTTATTCTTTTTAGCATTGTGATTTATTCTTCCCCTCTAGCACGGTGAGCTAGTCTGCTTGAAGCAGCGGCTGCAATGGCACCAACAATGTCATCTAAAAAAGTATGGCATTCGCCAGTACTCTTATCATTTAGCTTTTGTAAAATTCCCGGTTTTAATTTATCTACATATCCGTAATTCGTAAATCCAATGGAACCGTAGACATTTACAATAGAAAATGCAAGCACTTCATCTACACCATAAAGTCCTTCATCCGTTTCCACAATTTCTTGAAGGGGAGATTCTAACAGCTTCTTTTCTGCCAGTATATCTAATTGTATTCCTGTAATGATAGCGTTTTGAACCTCACGCTTTGACAATACTCGCTCCACATTATGAATACAATCTTCCATTTGCAAATTTTTATGATATTTCTCTTGTAAAATATATACAAGCTTCGCAATGTCCTCTATGTTAACTCCACGTTCATGTAACCACTTTCTGGCTGTTTTTTCTGTTAGATCCTTTAATGACATGAACTTCACCTTTTCTTTTATTTATTCACTATGTAGTCACAGTGTTTATTATTATATGCACGGTAATCGAAAAATGTTCCTCTGCTCCTTATTGTTTACTTGAAACTGGATATTCATTAATTTTTTCCACTTAACAAGTTTTAACATTCATCATCATATACTCGTAAAAGAGAGGATAGGAGGAGGAAGAATGATTCGTAATATTTTGTCTACAAAATATGGGATTGATGTAGAAGAAGAAACTAGAATTGGCCATTATGAAGCGTGTATTAGTAGAGGAAGACTATATACACTCGTTCCCGTTGGAAATATAGAGGAGGGAGAGCTTACTGAAAGAGACCAAATAGCGACCCATATATATCAGACTGGAGATCGTCATGTTAGCATGCTATTAGAGTCAAAGGAAGGCGCTAAACATACGGAGATAGAGGAAAAGCTTTATTGTGTACTGATGAATGATCGGTTACGGCCTTTTCAACCTCGTCAATTAGGAAGAAAGCTAGGAAAGTTTCATTTCAGAGGCAGGACGGTTCAATTTGGAGTGCAAAAAATAAGCAGGATGGGACAATGGAAGAGCATGTGGGAACAAAGAATGGACCAATTGGAAGGATTCTGGAACAATATGTTATATAAACAGCCAGAAAGCGAATTTGATAAGCTGTTTATAGAATCTTTTCCATATTATATGGGAATTGCTGAGAATGCAATCCAGTATCTTGTCGACACAGAGCTAGATGACGATCCAAGTGCTGTTGACAGTGGTACGATTTGTTATCATCGTTTTACCAAAGATACATGGGCTGGGGAATATTATATTAAAAATCCATTTGATTGGGTATTTGATCATTGTGGAAGAGACCTTGCTGAATGGACAAGAGACCGTTATTTTAGAAATATTAAAACATATCATAGAGAAGTAAAAACATTCTATGAGGAATATCAAAGTGTTATGCCATTAAGCTCTTTTGCATGGAGATTAATATATGCAAGACTTTTATTTCCCATTCATTATGTCGAATGTGTTGAAAATTATTATTCTGCATCACATGAAGCAGATCGATTATTTCTGGAAGAACGATTAAAGAAAATGCTCAATCAATCAAAAGACTTAGAAATTTTTCTTAAGGAATTTTACCAAAATACGGAGGTTCCAGTTAAAACATTAAACATACCTATAGTAACATGGCTTTAAACAGAATAAATAAAAAAGGACCTTTTTGAAGCTTTATTTAATTAATGAGGTACTTTTTTGTTGTTTAAATGATATAAGTGCCCGTCGAATCTAAGAAAGGAAAGAAAAGTAGCAGAGACAACTATTTTAGTCAAATAATCGTTCTCGTCTTCCGTAGACGTACAAATTAAATTTAAATGGTGCTACAATCTTAAAGTAAATCCGATAACAAAAATCTAAATATAAATAAAATTTATAATTTTCCTTTAAGAATTGTATTATCTTCCTTTATAATGGATTCAATAAGTAAACGAGCAAATTTTCTTTTTTTAGGGGGATTCGTTCAAATATTCTTAATAAAAAAGAAATTTACAAAAGAATGTTTAAACACCCCTTGTAAAAAAAGGAATCAAACACTATAATGTCTACTATACAAAGACAGTTGTTCTCGTTAAAAGAACATCAGCGGGAGGAAAACAGATGGAGACAATTTCAATTGGGCTACTTGGATTAGGAACTGTTGGATCGGGCGTTGTGAAAATTATTGAAAATCATCAGGATAAAATTATGCATCAGGTTGGCTGTCCGGTGAAAGTAAATAAAATTCTCGTCAAAAATATAGAGAAAGAGAGAGATGTTGAGGTAAATGATATTCACTTAACGCTTGATGCCAACGATATTCTAGATGATCCTGAAATAGATGTGGTAATTGAAGTAATGGGTGGAATTGAAGAGACAAAGAACATCTTACTCAAAGCATTAAAAAATAAAAAGCAAGTAGTGACGGCAAATAAGGATTTAATGGCAGTACACGGGGCAGAGCTTTTGCAAGCAGCTTCCCGAAATAATTGTGATTTATTTTATGAGGCAAGTGTTGCGGGCGGGATTCCTATATTAAGAGGTTTGGTTGACGGATTAGCTTCTGACCGAATCATTAAAATGATGGGAATTGTCAATGGTACAACTAATTTTATTTTAACGAAGATGAGTCAACAGCAACGAGCGTATAAGGATGTTCTGCTAGAAGCTCAGGAATTGGGTTTTGCGGAAAGTGATCCAACCTCAGATGTAGAAGGACTGGATGCTGCTAGAAAAATGACTATTTTAGCGACGCTTGGTTTTTCCATGAATATTGGCTTAGAAGATGTAAAGGTAGAAGGAATTTCAAACGTAACAGATGAAGATATCCAGTATGGAAAGCAGTTAGGGTATACAATGAAGCTCATTGGTATTGCTCAAAGACAGGAAGAAAAAGTCGAGGTTAGTGTGCGGCCGACTTTTATTGTCGATAGTCATCCATTAGCATCCGTTCATAATGAATATAATGCTGTATACGTATATGGAGAAGCTGTTGGGGAAACGATGTTTTATGGTCCAGGTGCTGGGAGCTTACCTACTGCAACAGCAGTTGTTTCTGATTTAGTTAATGTCTTAAAGAATATGAGATTGGGTGTTAACGGAAAAGGTGCAATTGCCCCGCAATTTAAAAAGAAGCTAAAAGAACCAAATGAAATGTTTTCTAAATATTTCTTGCGTCTACAGGTACAGGATGAGGTTGGTGTATTCGCAGAAATTACCTCTATTTTCTCGCAACACGGCGTTAGCTTTGAGAAAATTCTCCAATTACCTGTGAAGGAAAAAGGATTAGCGGAAATCGTCTTGGTGACACATCATGCATCTTTGTTAAACTATGAAAATATTTTATTAGAATTAAGAGATTTAGCATCTGTTCGAACAGTTAAAAGTTCATATCGAGTTGAAGGAGGTACAAAGTAATGAGATGGAAGGGCCTTTTAGAAGAATATAAAGAATATTTACCAGTAAATGATGCTACACCAATGCTGACACTAAACGAAGGAAATACGCCATTAATAAAGCTAGATAAGTTATCAGAGGAATGGGGCGTAGAATTATACGTTAAAACAGAGGGAACGAATCCAACCGGCTCTTTTAAAGATAGAGGGATGGTAATGGCTGTTGCGAAAGCAAAGGAAGAAGGAAACTCAACTGTTATCTGTGCGTCTACTGGTAATACATCAGCAGCAGCAGCAGCATATGCTACTCGTGCGGGAATGCGTTGTATAGTAGTTATTCCTGAAGGCAAAATTGCGATGGGAAAACTCGCGCAAGCTGTAATGTATGGCGCAGAGATTATCGCTATTGAGGGGAATTTTGATCAAGCCTTACAAATGGTGCGAAAAATTAGTGAAACAGAACCTGTTGCACTTGTAAACTCTGTGAATCCTTACCGTTTAGAAGGCCAAAAAACAGCAGCTTTTGAAGTATGTGATCAATTGGGTGGAGCACCAGATATACTGGCAATCCCAGTTGGAAATGCAGGAAATATTAGTGCTTATTGGAAAGGATTTAAAGAATATCATCAAGTGAAGCAAACAGGACTTCCGAAAATTCATGGTTTTGAAGCAGCGGGAGCAGCGGCAATCGTTCATGATCGGGTATTTGAAAATCCAGAAACAATTGCTACAGCGATTCGCATCGGTAATCCAGCTAGCTGGAAGTTAGCCGTTCAAGCACAGCAAGAATCAAATGGAATTATTGATGAAGTAACAGATGAAGAGATTGTAGCTGCATATCGTACAATTGCTGCCACAGAAGGTGTATTTGCTGAACCAGGTTCTTGTGCGTCCATTGCAGGTGTGTATAAGCATATCCAAAGCGGGAAAATTCCAAAAGGAAGCAAAATAGTAGCTATTCTTACAGGAAATGGTCTTAAGGATCCAAGTACAGCTATTGATGTAAGTCCAATAAAACCAGTAGTTCTGCCTAATGATGAGAAAGCTGTTGCTAACCATATCAAAGGAGTCGTTCATATATGAACGAAGGTGAAATGCTGTTAATCAAAGTGCCAGCAAGCACTGCAAATCTAGGGCCTGGCTTTGACAGTATTGGATTAGCGTTAAATTTGTATTTAACACTTGAAGTGGCTCGAAGTGATAGATGGGAGGTTATTCCTTTAACAGAAGAACTACAGGAATTTCCTCAAGATGAGCAAAATTTCATCGTTAAAACAGCTATCGAAGTTGCTGAAACATTTCAAACAATTCTACCCCCTTGTCAGATTAAAGTGGATAGCAATATCCCTTTAGCAAGAGGACTAGGATCAAGTGCTTCTGCCATTGTAGCGGGTATTGAACTAGCGGACCAAGTCGGAAACTTAGGCTTGACTAAACAACAGAAGTTTAAAATTGCATCCAAAATGGAGGGGCATCCTGATAATGTTGGTGCGAGTATTTTTGGCGGCTTAGTCGTTGGCTGTCAATTAGGAGAAGAAGTGGATGCAGAAGTTATTCATTCTGTTGATTTGGAAGTGTTAGCTGTTATTCCCGAAGAGGAGCTATTAACTAAATCTTCAAGGGAAGTATTGCCAAGCACTTTATCTTTTAAAAATGCTGTATCAGCAGGTGCTGTTTCCAATTTATTAGTAGCCGCACTATTAACAAATAATTTAGAGCTTGCAGGAAAGATGATGAAAAAGGACAAGTATCATCAGCCATATAGAAAAGCGCTTGTTCCACATTTACAATTAATGGAGGATTGCGCTTTTGAATTTGGAGCATATGGTGTTGCTTTAAGTGGGGCAGGTCCAACTGTATTATGCTTTGTAAAACCTGGAAAAATGAATTTGTTAATAGAGGGATTAAAGCAAAAATTACCTAAAATGAGCCTTCTGCCATTGGAAATAGACAAGAATGGTAGTATTTGTTCAGGAGCAATTATTACAAAATAGAACGAAGAGAGCTTTTTGTCTATAAAGTAATGATTGAATAACAGGAAAGTTCATAAGAAAAAAAGAGGATGCACAAAATGCATCCTCTTCCTACTTTTAAAAATAGGTAGGATTAAAATACTTGCTCTACTTCGTAAACTCCTGGTACTTCTTCTAATAAAGCTCGTTCAATACCAGCTTTTAAAGTAATGGTAGAGCTTGGGCAGCTTCCGCAAGCACCAAGTAAACGTAGCTTAACAATACCATCCTCTACATCAACTAATTCACAGTCTCCGCCATCTCTTAAAAGGAATGGACGTAATTTATCGAGTACTTCTTGTACTTGTTCTTTCATTTCTTGCATACATATCGACTCCTTTCCTATTATTTATTATAATCACATTAGGATGAAAAATCTATAATCAAGAAACACGAATTACATAAACAAAAAATGGATGAATAGAAAACATAATACTAACCGCAAAAATAAGGAATAGACGAGCTCGTCTATTTGAGGGGGAGATTCGCTGTGAAAAAAGAAATTGAAGTAAGTATATATGGTGCAGACCAAATTTGTGCTAGTTGTGTCAATTTACCATCCTCTAAAGATACGTATGAATGGCTCCAAGCAGCATTGAGTAGAAAATTTCCTGAGCAAACCTTTCGCATAAGTTATTATGATATTTTTCAAGGTAATTATGAAGAAGAAAAAAATGAATTTTGCCGGAAGATTATTGAGGAAGACTTATTTTATCCAGTAGTTGTCATTGAGGGAGAAATAGTTGGAGAGGGAAATCCGAAATTAAAGAAAATTTATGCGGAATTTGAGAAATATGGTTATACGAGCATGTAAGAAGGAGTGCCGTTGTAATGAGCTATCTATAGAGAAGGAAGGAACCCATCTAGATGGTTCAAAAACGACACTGTCTTTTTAATCTGTAATTCTGCTTTTTTTATTTTTATCTTTCCATAAGACCCCATGCTTTATTAATCGTGGAATCCTTCCTGTCAAAGCTGTTTTAGCAATAAGGCCAAAGCCGTCTTTTTTTCCTAATGATCCAAGGACTCCTTTTAACTTTATTGGAGGCATTTGATAGGGAAGTACTTTACCATGCCATCTAGAAATGAGAACAAAGGCTATTTGTTCTGCCTGTCCTTCAGCAAGCTGTGCACTTGGAGGGTGAGTTAAACTAGCGCAATCACCAACAACAAAAACATGTTCATTTCCTGGAAGGTGATGATATTTAGATAAGAGAATCCTCCCTTTTTTATCTTTTTCCACCTCTAGTGCACGGACAATTTTATTTGGCTGAATGCCAGCGGTCCAAACGATACAATCAAACGACAGCGGGTTTCCATGATTATAAACGATATTCTCTTCAATACGAGTGATTTCACTATTTTTAAAAACGATTACTTTTTTTGATTCAAACCATCGTTCTACATAATTTCTTACTTTTTGAGGATAAGAAGTTAAAATGGTCTTCCCTCGATCAAATAGCGATATTTCTAACTTTCTAATCTCGACTAGTTCAGCAGCTAATTCAACTCCGCTTAAACCACCGCCGATTATAGCCACTTTTGCACCATCAGGTAAGCTTTGAAGATGCTTATGTGTACGTTTAGACTTACTAATAGATTGAATACTATGTGTGTATTTATCCGCACCCTCTACCTGATGATAATTATCTTCACAGCCAAGTCCAATAATAAGATCATCGTATTCAATGGGATTTCTACTTGTTAGCCATACCTTATTATTTTCCAAATCGATTTTTTCTACTTCCGCCTGTATAAGACTGACTTGAGGGTGTTTAGGAAAAGGAATTTGAAGACTTTGATCCTGAACGGTGCCCGCAGCAATAGCGTAATACTCTGTCTTAAGAAAGTGAAAAGGGACTTTATCTATTAATATGACCACTAGATTATATGGTAAATGAGGTATTATGGAGGATAATAGTCGCATTCCACCATACCCACCGCCTAATATTACTAATTTTTTCATTCTTTCCCCCCTTTGTTATCATTCGTCAAGGTATCTATAGGTATGAAAATAGTGCATGGAAGTCAGAGCTGTCTCCTTAAAGAGTATATTAAGTTTATTTATGAAAATGACTTTTCTCTTTAAGAAGAGCACTTTTAGTAAATAAGATATTCTTTGCTTCCACCTTAAGAAAAACCTAGTATAATTTGTAGGGGAGAGGTGAGACATTTTGTTTAAACCGCTAATTGAATTTTGTCTTAGTAACCTTGCGTCTGGAGCTTACGAAGCAAAGGAAATACTCGAGCAGGATGAAGAATTAGATGTGATTGATTATGGTTGCTTAAGTTATTGTGGTCAATGTGGAGAAGCGCTCTTTGCTTTGGTAAATGGAGAGGTAATAAGAGGAGAAGATTCACAAAATCTTGTGAAAAATATCTATCAGTATTTAGCAGCGAATCCAATTTAATAAAAAAGCCACCCATATCAGTGAGTTACAAGAAAATTAAGTTCACTGATATAGGTGATTTTATATGAATGTTTTTTGGCTTTCTCGCATTTCTTGCCAGCTTTCTTTAGCTAACTTTACAATTTGTGTTTCTACGGTTCTATTCTGCTTCTCGATTACTTTCGAATAATATTTAGTAGCTTGCTCTATATTATTCGTACGCTTCGAAAGATCTGCGATTAAATAAATCGTTCGTAATTCAGAAACTTGGGTTCCTTGATAATCACCAATTGAATAGGAGATTTCATATTCTGATAATGCAAGGGCTATAAAACGCATTTCTTGTTCTGCGTTATTTAACAAGCGATAATGCCAGGAAATCCGTAGATATAGACCAGCAAGAGTAATATGCTTTTGCTTTCGAACAGAAGCGCAATAGGCAGCTAACTTATACGTTTTAATGCTATCCTCTATACTCCGTTCCTTGCCGAAGGAATGTGGAATCCAGTGGGAACATACTTTATCAATAAGTGTCATTTTACTGTCTGGTGAGAAATATGGACTTGTATCATCACTGTAAGAAAAACCGCAAGCCGGGCAAACATTTATGTAATATAGGAGTGGATTATGCTCAGCATAGACAGGAAAGAAATCAGTATCCATTTTCTTTAATTTAACAAACTTGGAACGCAATTTTTTAGTAGTGAATTTAGTATGGCAAAGTAAACAGGTACATTGTTTGTCAAATAATGGTTCGATTTTATTCAAGTTTCTCACTCCTTTTTCAGATGGGTAAAAAGATATAATTCTTATATACTATTATACATCTTAATGAGTAATATTTCCTATTAAAATATTATAAATAGGTTAAAAGAACTAGTTGGTATTTGGTTTTAGACCTAGTAAAGATCATGGAGTTTTTTTAGATTTTTAGAAAAAGAAACATTTTTTTAGATTAGGAGGGTTGGGACAAAAGTAAATAGTTTAGGCTGCGGGTAATAACAATTAAAACTGCCTTATTAAAAGCTAATTAAAAATGCCGACAATCATATGAAACTTTCGTATAATTGTTGGCATTAACTTGGACTGGAATACTTATGTCCTAGCCATGTTATTCCCAATTTTTAACTCAGGTCCATTCAGTTGAGTAGTTACGATTGGAGGTATATAATAGGGAGTAATAATAGGACGAAAGGAGAATGAACAGTGACAGAAGAAATTGTACACATAACAGAAGCCGCTGCTCTTCAAATCAAAGAAATGATGAAGGAAAATGATGAAGAGAATGCTTATTTAAGAGTTGCAGTAAAAGGTGGAGGGTGTAGTGGTTTGTCTTATGGAATGGGCTTCTCACCTGAAAAAGAGGAAAATGACCAATTGTTTGAGCAATACGGCATACGTGTTTTAGTAGATCAAAATGATGGCCCAATTTTAAAAGGGACAAAAATTGATTACAAACAATCCCTAATGGGTGGAGGCTTTACCATCGATAACCCAAATGCGATTGCATCATGTGGTTGTGGGTCATCTTTCCGTACAGCAAAAGTGGCTGGAACACCTGAAGAGTGCTAATAAGTTAGAGTTTAATAAAAACACCACTAATCTTTTTGGGAAACTACAAAAGGTTAGTAGTGTTTTTTTTGTTGGCGTAAATAAAAGACTGAGTGTAATCAATTGTCTTTGCATAAAGCAATCCACTAAAATGGCGAAAAGAAGCAAATGATTATAATCAGTTAAAAAGGTTTACTTGAATAATGAAGTACTATGAAGCGGTTGTACTCTAGCTTTTGGATCCATATATGTTTTCGCATTATTGACAGCAGTAGGTGCTTCACCAAATCCAGTAGCAATTAATTTAACCTTTCCATCATATGTGCAGATATCTCCAGCTGCATATATTCCTGGAATATTTGTTTCCATTTTACTATTAACAACAATAGAATTCTTTTGAATTTCAAAGCCCCATTCTTTAATTGGGCCAAGTGAAGAAACAAATCCGTAGTTTACGATGACTGCATCTACATCAATAATTTCTTTTTCCTGTGTTGTAACATTCTCAAGAATAACTTGTTTAATTTCCTCATCTCCAACTAATTCGGACGGAACATAAGGTGTTTTAATGTTTACCTTTGAATTTTTAAGGTTTTCTACACTATGCTCATGTGCACGGAATTTATCGCGTCTATGTGCTAAGTAAACTGTATCGGCAATAGGTTCTAGCATTAATGCCCAGTCTACTGCAGAATCTCCACCGCCAAATACCATTACTTTTTTTCCAGCGAACTGATTTAAATCATTAATAAAGTAATAAAGGTTTTTGCCTTCGTAATCTTTTGCTTGCTCCAATTCTAATTTGCGAGGTTGGAACGCTCCGTTTCCAGCAGTAATAATAATGGTTTTGGAATAATGAACTTCTTTATCTGTGGTGATTTTGAATACACCATCTCCTTGTTTCTCAACTGTTTGAACAGCTTGTTCCAATACAATGGACTGTTCAAATTTTTTCATTTGCTCTTCTAAGTTATCGACTAACTCTTGAGCGCGGATTTTCGGGAATCCAGCAATATCATATATATATTTTTCAGGATAGAGTGCAGTAAGCTGACCGCCAAGCGCAGGGAGACTTTCAATGATTTTAACGGTTGCTTGTCTCATCCCTCCATAGAAAGCAGTGAACATTCCAACAGGTCCACCACCAATTACTGTAATGTCATAAATGGTTTGATTTTCTTCCAATTTGTTTAAACCCTCCTACAAAAGATTAAATTCTACAAGTTATCATATCATAATGATCATGAATTCTCACTTTTTTAATCTTAGTTTTTTTAGAGATCTAGGACCACTCTACTACGTTTTAATAATAGAAAAGCTACTATTTAGTCAATTTATTCCTTTGTTCTCTATTAACTTTGTTAGTGATTAGTTGCACAGAATACGGAAGTTCTATCGATTAGAATAGATTAATTGGCATTTTTTTGAATTTTTTGGTATTTTGCTAGGGGGGAAGTTCCTCTTTTTAACTATTTATGAATAAATTCTTTGAATATGGGAAATGAATAGTTTTGGGAGGAGTGAAAAATATGAATTTTTATAAAAAGTTTTTTAGAAGAGTTGGAATGGTTCTACTTTTTATGGTAGCACTACTAACCACATTTCAGTCGATTTCAGGAGTTAAGGCAAGTTCGATAAATTTTAGCAATAACGAGCTATCACAGGCAAACGAGGATAACGAACATTTTGAGCATACAATTAAACAAATTGGTGTAGCGTTGAAAAGCTTTAAAAAAGCATTGGTTGAGAAAACACAAATTTCATCAAGTACTGAGGTTGCAGGTAAACCTCCTTTGCTGGAAAATATGAAAGATTGGTCACAATATCCAACCAAACGAGTGGTAGCGACTGGATATACGGCTGGATATGAATCTACGGGGAAGAACCCTGGTCATCCCCAATTTGGAATCACTTATTCAGGAGTGAAAGTAAAAAGAGATTTATATAGTACAATTGCTGCAGATACTAGCGTATTTCCAATCGGAACCATACTTTTCATCCCTGATTATGGATTTGGAGTAGTAGCTGATACTGGTTCAGCAATTAATGGAAATAAATTAGATCTTTACTACGAAACGGTACAAGATGTATATAGTCAGTGGGGAAAGAAAACAGTAGATGTATACATAGTGGAAATGGGTAATGGAAAATTAACGGAAGAAACATTAAGTGCCTTAAATGAAGAGGAATCAATGCAAGTATTTCGTCAACAATATACAAAAGTAGAAAATAAATAGGCAAAATATATCCAAACATATAAATAAAGGGAGTTCCTAAAGACTGATTTCTTAACAAAAATCGAACATAACTTGTTAAGAACTCTGCTTCTCGGAAATCCCTTTTTCGTTTATATAATTGTCATAAATAAATTATTTACTAAATGAACATATGTAAAAGAAGCGTCAGTAGGATGCCGGTTAGTCCACCAAAAAATACTTCAATTGGTTTATGGCCTAACAATTCTTTTAGTTCTTTTCTTTTTTCTTGTTCGGGTTTATTCTGCCATCCTTTTGCTTCATTTAAGAATTTATTAAAATCGTTTACTAAGCGATTTAAAACAATTGCTTGTTCTCCCGCTTGTCTTCTTACCCCTGTGGCATCAAACATGGTAATAATCGCAAAGATAGCAGCAACAGCAAAAATCGGTGAATCAAAGCCCGTTTGAAGTGCAATACCAGTTGATAGGGCGGTTACAGCTGCTGAATGAGAACTTGGCATGCCTCCAGTACTAGTTAACAGAGACCAATCAATTTTTTTTGTAACAAAAAAAGTAATTGGTACTTTGATAAATTGTGCGAAAAAAATTGCAACTAAACTCGCAAGTAAAGGAAAGTTAGCTAGTAGTTCCATAAAAACACCTCATCATTTCTGTGGTAGAATCTGTACTTTAAAGTATGTATACCTTATTTATCGCATTATTAATCTTTCATATAAGGAATATTAATGGTAATAAGGAGGTAGACAGTGGAGTTTAGAAATAGAGTGAAAATGGTTTTCATTATGTATTTTTATTTATTTTCTATAACCGTAAGAAGGCAGAAAATGCTAATATTTTTTAATTTTAAGGATAGCATTATTCACGCTTCAAATTTGCTGTTTCCACTTATCTTATTATAACATAACCAAATATTGAGCTTTCTACTTAAATTCGAAAAAATCTTTTTATATTTTAAAGAATTAAGGATGGAAAATTAATTAGTTATACGAAATGATGAATAAATTCGTTATAATAGAATAAGAAATGGAATGGAGGAATGAATATATGTTTTCTTATCAGTCAGATTGGGATTTTCAAAATAATCATGAAAGTATCATCGTGGGATTATTTGATAAATCTATTAAATTAGAAGGACAGCTCCAAACATTAGATGAACTCTTCGACGGAGAGTTAACGAATCTAGTAAAAGATGGGGATATTTCAGCAAAGAAAAAATCAATTACTGTCATACATACTTTTGGGAAAATTGGAGCAAAACGAATTGTTTTTGTTGGATTAGGCAGGGAGAAAGAGCTTTCCTTTGACGAGCTAAAAGAAATCTTTGGAGCGACCTTTAAACGTATAACCAGTGAAAAATGGGTGGAAACGGCTGTGTATTTGGATTCCTTTGTAACAGATGAAATCGAAGTACAGGATGTTGCTCATGCATTTAGCGAAGCTTTTGGACTTGCTACGTATGAATTTACTGGATATAAGCAAAAATCCAATGAACCTGAAAAGGAAATTACGGAAATTACCGTATATAGCCATGCGGAAGAAGAGGAAGTAATGGCATCGCTAATGGTAGGTTATGTATATGGACAGGCGACAAATTCTGCACGCACACTTGTTAATCTTCCAGGAAATATGTTAAAAGCGACGGATCTTGCTAATTATGCGTTAGAGTTAGCAGATAAATATGGTTTTGAAGCAGAAATTTTAGAAAAGGAAGATATGCTAAAGCTTGGAATGGGTGCTTTGCTTGCTGTAAACCAAGGCTCTACAGAGCCTCCTAAAATGATTGTTCTAAAATACCAAGGAAAAGAAAAATGGGAAGAAGTTATTGGTTTAGTAGGAAAAGGGATTACATTTGATACAGGTGGCTATTCTCTTAAGACCAAAACGGGCATTGTTGGCATGAAAACAGATATGGGTGGAGCAGCGGCTGTTCTTGGTGCAATGGAAGTTATTGGAGAACTAAGACCAGAACAAAATGTCGTTGCGGTTATACCATCTACTGATAATATGATAAGCGGTCATGCATTTAAACCAGATGATGTTATCACGTCAATGAGCGGAAAAACGATTGAAGTATTAAATACGGATGCTGAAGGACGTTTAGTTTTAGCAGATGCGGTAACCTATGCTAAACACCATGGCGCTAATTATCTTGTGGATGTTGCAACCCTAACTGGTGGGGTAATCACGGCATTAGGTATGGAAACAACTGGTGCAATGACGAACAATGAATCATTATTTGAGCAAGTATTAGAAGCATCCTATGAAGCAGGCGAACAAATGTGGAGACTGCCTATTTTTGAAAGCCACAAAAAATTGGTACGTAATAGTCCTATAGCTGATTTAAATAATTCACCAGGTGGTGCTGGTCATGCGATTATGGGTGGAGCCTTTATTGGAGAATTTGCCGAAGAAACTCCATGGGTCCATTTAGATATTGCTGGAACTTCTACACAAAGCAAAGCAACTGATTTAGGTCAGCCAGGTGCAACGGGTGCAATGACAAGAACACTAGCGTTATTTGTGGAAAGATTTGAAAGCGCGAAATAAACACGTTTCTATTAATAATCAGGTAGAACCCCAATCATTTTTTAATGATGGGGTTCTCATTTGTATTTAAAGGAGGGTACTATGAACCTTTAGCCAAGTTTCCATCGGTTCTGGCATATGTGATTTTGCAACAAGGCCAGCATGTCCTCCTTCGAATAAAACAAAGGATTTATCTTTGCTTGAAACAAGATCCATGATTGGTTCACAAAGCGAACTTGGAACAAGCGGATCCTGCTTGGTAGAAAATACGAGGAGATTGGATTCGATTTTCGAAAAATCAACTTCTTCTCCATGGATTGTTAATCCACCCTCCATTATTTTATTTTCCTTTACATAATCATTCATGATTTGTTTAAATGTATCACCAGCAACTGGAATGTGATCAAGTGTCCATTTGTTCATCCTTGCCCATTTTTCCGTGTAATTCTTTTCTCCAGAGCGATTTAGAAGTGCTAAATAATGGCTAAATGACAAGGGGGCAACAAGCAATCTTGTCCCGTATTTTACTGATTCTGGAGGAATAATGCCCATTTTATCAATAAGGTTATCTATTTTTATTTCCTCTTCACGCAGTGCTTTCAGCCAGTTGTTGTAATCAGGAAATGCAGAAAAATCAATTGGCGAAACAGCGAGAATTAAATTTTTGATATGACGATTATCCAATGCTGCGAATATGGAAGCAAGTGTACCTCCTAGACAAAATCCAATCACTGTGAAAGAATCTGTGCCTGCATGTCGCATGGCTCTTTTGAATCCTTGTTGAATATACTTTGTGATATAATCATCAATTGTTAAATGACGATCTTCATATGCTGGGATGCCAAAATCAATTAAATAAGCATCATAGCCCGCGTTATTAAATGCCTCAATTAAACTCATAGAAGGACCTAAATCGAGGATATATGGCTTATTGACAATAGAATAAATAAGATAAATAGATTCTTTGAATTTTCTTTTTTTGGAAGGGTAGTACCATAAGGTCGCTTTATTTTTTTTCCATATCGCATATCGTTCTGATTGCCCGACAACAGGATCGTATGACAATGTATGAATAAATTTTGCTAGATTTTTTTTTGCCATAATTATATCGCCTGATTAGAAATTGTAGAATGGCTGAATTCTTCTTTTTGTGATGCTAATTGTTGTTTTGCTTGTACTAATTCATTTTGCAAGATGGAAATTCTTTGTTCCTGCTCTGTGATTTTGTTAGTTAATTGTAAGGAGTAATCATCTGTAGAATTCAAGCTTAATTGTTCCATTAATTGTTTTACTTCTTTCATCATAGTAGTTAATTCAAACAATTGGTCGTCAAGATTATCAATTTTTTCTTCAGATTGAAGAATTAATTGGGTTGCGTTTGCTAAATCTGTTTTGGTAGGAAGGTTAATATAATTACTTAATTGTTCGGAGTAACTTTGAATTTGATCTAACTTGTTAGTTAATGGATTTGTTTTTGTACTTGTAAAATCAATGACAGATATTTGATTTAAACTATTTTTAATTCGGTTATTTAGCCGATATTGAAGTAAGTTTCCGCCTTTTTTTAATAACTCATAAAAGTCGATTGTAACTTGAGCCATTTTCATATCCCTCTTTCTATTCTTTTTTAGTGAACTTAACATAGAATTTTTAAAGTGTGGAAGAAAGTCCACCATCAATTGCAATAATTTGTCCAGTAATATAATTGGATGCTTCTCCTGATAAGAGAAGAATAATTCCGTCTAAATCACTTAATTCCCCTAAACGTCTTGCTGGAATTTTTGTGGTAATTAGGTTTTTATGGTTTTCCAATGCGGCAGCTATTTTTGTCGGGAAAAATCCTGGTGCAATCGCATTTACTTGTATATTGTGAGGAGCCAATTTAATCGCTAACTCCTTTGTTAAAGTAATTAGTGCCCCTTTACTTGTGTTGTAGGCTATCGCGTCTAATAGCTGAGGTGGTGTCCCGCTAAATGCAGTCACAGAGGAAATATTAATTATTTTGCCATGTTTTTGTTCTGCCATTTTTTTAGCAACTGCCTGTGAAAATAAAAAAGTGCCTTTGACATTCACATCGAGTACTTTGTCCCATTTGTCTTCTGGATAATCTAAAAATGGTGCCATCCAGGAAGTGCCACTGTTATTAATTAAAATATCGATTGAGCCAAATTTATCTATGGTTTTACTAATTACATGGTTAATATCCTCTTTTTTGGACACATCACAGGGAAGGGCTAACACCTTAATTCCTATACCCTGTAATTTATTAGCAGTTTTTGTACATTGATCAACGTTTCTGGAACAAATGACGATGTTTGCACCTGCTTCTCCTAATGTAGTTGCCATCTGTTCTCCTAACCCTCGGCTCCCCCCAGTGATGATTGCTGTTTGATTCGTCAAATCAAAAAGTGAATTCATTTTATTTACCATTCCTCCTGCTACATCTATTCCATATAGTATAGACAAGCAATGTCCTAAGGGTGAATAAATTGATGGATATACCTACGCCTATCCTGTATTAATTCTCGCTGCTTTCGTAAAGTTTGAGGGATTTTTAATGACTTTTCCAATGTGGAAATTTAGCCAGATAAGGCGATAGCCCAGTCCAAAAAGGGGACATTCGCATAGAAAATAGAGTAGAGAGAAATAAAGTATAAAAGAGAGTGGAGGTAATTGCGAATGATGCATGGTTACCCATATCAGTATCAATATCCGCAGCATGATTCAAGAGCTTGGTTTGCAGCACCTTTTGTGGGAGGTTTATTAGGCGGAGTTATAGGGGGAGCTTTAGTCAGACCTAGACCATTTTTTGGTCCAGTGCCATATGGTCCTGTTCCGTATGGTCCCGTTCCATTTGGCCCAGCTCCATACGGACCGTATCCTTACTACTAAAAAATGCTCATTAGGAAAATTAAAAATTTGTTGGGAAAATAAATTACAGAGATTTTTTTATTATTTCAGGCTGCACCTCTATGCAGTCTGAAATAATCCATAAATAAATAAAAAATGTTAACGCCATCTTAGTTGAACAGATAAATAGCAACAATGGGGAGGTTTATTTTTATGGTCAAAGTTTAATATTATCCCATCAGGATTATAGGATATTTTAGGTGTTTCTTTTAAACCAATGGATTTAATTAATTGTTCGACTGTTTCTGTTTTGGATAATTGGGCTGCACTCATTAGGTTTTTGGAAAACTCATAGGAATTAGCTAGCTGCTTTAAACATGCTTCCACATCTGGCAAAAGATTTAATGTATCTTTGGCGGAATCAATAAGTTTAGAAGGATTTACTTCGGGAAGTTCACGGAAATAGATGGGATAATGAAGATAGGGATGGAATACTGCAGGAGTAGGAGTATTACGATGATAAAATATGGCTTGATACATAGCGGACATTCCTTTCTTACATAATAATGTATTTTCCTACATGCTATTCTTTCTAGGAAGAAAATATGATTAAAGAGAAAAAAAGACTTGAGATCAAGGATGGAATAACCTTAATATCTCAAGTCTTTAAACAGTGTCCGCAGGTAATCAAATAAGGGAAGGGATGGATTTTTTATTTATTTTTTGCCATTGCCTTTTTTGCTTGTTTCAAATCATCTCTTATCGTTTCAGCTGCCATAGGTATTTGACTATTATAGGCAGAACGGATAATAAGTTGTCCAGCTACTGGAGATGTTAAGAAAATAAACGCAATCGCAAGAATCAAGCGAGAATTAAAAATTTTCTCCGTTTGGAAAAAATAGAGACATGTGCCAAGAAGAATACACATTACTCCCAGCGTTGCAGCTTTGGACGCTGCATGGCTTCTTGTGTAAACATCTGGAAGTCTTACTACCCCAATGCTTGCAACAAGACTTAATAGGGCACCAAGGAGAATAAGGATAGCAATAATAATGCTAATGATTGTTTCGGTCATTTTCGATAATTTCTCCTTTCTCTAGATATTTAGAAAAAGCAACTGTCCCTATAAAAGCTAAAATACCAATAAGCAGAATAATTTCCAGAAAGGCTGAAGTTTTTAATACAATTGATAAAATAGCAGTAATTGCTACTAAGTTAATACCAATTGCATCAAGAGCGACCACTCTATCTGGAGTAGTTGGTCCCTTTAAAACCCGATAAATAAATAATGCGGTTGAAATAGAAATAATAAATAAAGATATGTGCATGATTGTTTGGAACATCAAATACTCACCTCTTGTATGGCTTTTTCAAAGGTATTTTTAATACTGTTAACCGTTGCCTCTTTATCACTAATATCCATCGCATGAATATAAAGAATCTTATTGTCCTCTGAAATATCCACTACAAGGGTTCCAGGTGTAAGGGTAATTAGATTACAGAGGATCGTTATTTCCCAATCCTTTGTTAAATCCGTTTCTAATGCAAAAATACCAGGTGTGACCTTTAGTCTTGGTTGAAGAATAATCTTTAACACCGCAATATTAGAAAGAACTAGCTCTCTTAGAAAAATTCCTATTAGCTTAAGTATGGAAACCACTCGGTATAAATAAAACTTTTCTGTGAAAAAACGTCTTGTGATATAGATGAGAATCAATCCGATAATAAAACCAATTAGAAATGTATCTGGAGCGAAGGATCCTTTTAGAAACATCCAAATAAAACTGATTACAAAATTTAATAATAATTGAAATGCCATCGTCATCACTCCTTTAGTACGGCATGTATATAATTTTCCGGTTGTAGCAGATTCTCAGCAGCTAGAGAAATATATGGTGAAAGAACCTCTGCTCCAATTCCTATAAGAATGGAAAGAAGAACTAGTATACAGCCAGGTAATAGAAGTGTTTTTACAGGCTTTTTCGTTACATTATCTGATTCATCCCCCCAAAAACCTTTAACAAATATCTTAATAACGGAAAGCAATACAAAAAGACTGGATAGAACTACAATAAAGCTTCCGATATAATTACTGTCTTCGAATGCCCCTTGAATAATAAGCAATTTACCGACAAAGCCACTTAGCGGAGGAATACCTGCTAAACCAAGGGCTGCAATGAAAAATGCCCAAGCGAGCAGAGGATATTTCTTCATTAATCCGCTCATGTATTTTAAATTGCTAGTACCTGTAATAAAGATCATCACTCCAATTAACAAGAAGAGAGCCCCTTTTATAATCATGTCATGTAAAAGGTAAAAAATTGATCCATTAAGGGAAACGGCATTAAAGGTAGAGAATCCATACAAGATAACACCAATCGCAGTAACGATATTATAGATAATTATTTTTTTTACGTCATTATAGGCAATGGATCCGATAGACCCAAAAACGATGGTTATAAGGGCAAGAGTGCCTAATAATGAAAAGACATAAGTGTCGTTGTAAAAGAATAGAGAATAGGTTCTCGCAATGGAATAAACTCCTACCTTCGTTAATAACGCACCGAATAATGCCAGTATTGGAATTGGAGCGGCATAATAAGAACCTGGAAGCCAGAAAAATAACGGGAAGATAGCTCCTTTTAATCCGAAAACGATTAAGAAGAGGACGGCGATGGCTGTTAAAATTCCAGCTCCTCCTACTTGACTAATTCGTTCTGAGATAGAGGCCATGTTTAATGTTCCAACAACTGAATATAAATAGGCAACAGCAATCACAAAGAGCGCAGATGCGACAACATTTACAATTATGTATTTTACCGTTTCTCTTAGCTGTATCTTTGTATTTCCAAGAACAAGTAGTACATAGGAAGCCATTAACATGACTTCAAAGAATACAAACAGGTTGAAGATATCCCCAGTTGAAAACGCACCAATAACTCCAACTAACAGAAATTGAATGATAGAGTAGTAAAAGTAGGCTTCTTTTTCTCTTTCGATTCCTTTAAAAGAATAAATTATGCAGCAGAATGCGATAATGTTTGTTGTTAACACAAGAAGTGCTGATAGCATATCTGATACAATCGTTATCCCAAATGGAGCATCCCAATTACTCAAATTTACTGTTTGAATCCCTTCCTCATTGATTTGCTCAATCATAAATAATGTAACAATAATCGATGCACTAGTGCTCAATAAGGAAAAAATACGTTGCAAAATGATTTTCTTATAGAAGAAAATCGAAATAATTCCAGTAAACAAAGGAATTAAAATTGGATATAGAATTAAATTAATCATACTTTTTCCCTCTCAATTTCTCCATATTATCTGTCCCTAATTCTTGATAGGTTCTGTAGGCAAGCACTAATAAGAAGGAAGTAACACCAAAGCTAATAACAATAGCTGTTAATATTAACGCCTGGGGTAATGGATCAGTATAACTTTCGGCATGCTGCCCCAAGAGAGGGGAAGCACCTTTTTTAAGACCACCCATCGTTAATACCAATAAATGAACCCCATGGCTAAGCAATCCTGTTCCAATAATTATGCGTAATAAGCTCTTAGAAAGAATTAAATAGGTGGCACACATAAATAGAATACCGATAATAAATGCCATTAAGAATTCCATTAATCATCCTCTCCGATCGTTTGAATAATGGTCATTGTAACGCCAACTACTACTAAGAAAACACCAAGATCAAATAGCGCAGCAGTGTGAAGAGACGTTTCTCCTATTAAAGGCAAATGCGCATGTTTATTAAAAGAATGTGTTAAAAAAGGTTTATTAGATAACACGGCAATCATTCCTGTTAAGGTGCTTATTAACAGACCTATTGCAGATACATAGATAAAATTTACAGGGAAGATTTTCTTCACTAATTTTAAGTCATAAGCAATAAGCAACAGAACAATCGCTCCACTTGCCATTAATCCACCGATAAATCCTCCGCCAGGAGTATAATGCCCAGCAAAGAAGAGATCAACAGCATAAAGGAGTATCAAAAAAACAATGACTTTTGTGATGGTCTGTAAAACTAAATTATTTATTTTCATTTTTTTTGCCTCCCATTCTCAAAGTTATCATCGAATAGATACCAATCGCAGCAATGGAAAGAACCGTGATTTCAAAG
>NZ_DALZDK010000044.1:31586-38122 GCF_031978665.1 Niallia sp.
AATCCTCTAAAATCAACTAAGATAACATTGACCATATTTTCTCCTGCCGCTTTTAAATAGGTATTATCCACATAATATTGAGAAATGGATTCGGATAATTTCGTGCTATAGGAAGCGATGGCAATAAGCATAACGACCACTCCTACTAACACAGAAATTACTGCATTTGATAATTTAAAAGGAATACTTTCTTTTTTCCTTGCGTTTCTTGGTAAATGATAAAAACATAGTAAGAATAAAGCGACTGAAACAGTTTCAATTACTAATTGAGTTAAGGCAAGGTCAGGTGCCCGGAAAACTACATAGAATAACGAAACGGTATAACCGACTGCTCCTAAAAGAATAATGGAGGTTAGACGTGATTTAGAGAACAAAATAGAAATAGTCGAAATGACAAGAACAAGTGACAGAACGACTTCATAGCCTCCAATTGATGCTAGTCGGGAAGTATCGATTGTAAATCCATCCTTTGCAAATAAAGTATAAGAAAGGATTAAGATAAAGAATGAAAAGATATAAATTAAATAGGTTCTAAGGGAACCCGTCATATATCTGTTTGTAAGCTGGTTAAATAGATTTTCTGTTCTACCAAATAACCAATCATATATTCTATTCCAGATAACGGGGATAGCTTGATAAATAACAGACCATTTTTTTACGGTTAAATATAGGATTATCCCTAATACAATGACGCCAATCGTCATAAACAACTCTGGTTCGAAACCATGCCAATGATAGATATGGAGATCATAAACACCTCCACCATATATAGATGTAATGGCAGGGGAAAGAATGGTATTTGATAATAACCCGGGAAATAAGCCGAATATTACGACAAGCGATACTAATAGAAGTGGAGAAATTAGCATACCCATTGGTGCTTCATGTGGCTTAGTAGATAATTTTTCCGGTTGGAATTTTCCTGTAAATGTTTTAAAGACAAGAATCATACTGTACACAAATGTAAAAATACTACCAATCCATGCGATTATAGGTAATAGAACTCCCCAAGTATCTAAATGAAACATATGGAATTCACGGATGTTCAACATGCTAGCAAAGAACATCTCTTTGCTAAGGAACCCGTTAAATGGGGGAATTCCAGCCATCGATAACGAGCCAATCAATGCTATTGCAAAGGTGATCGGCATAATTTTCATAAGTCCACCTAAACGGCGAATATCTCTTGTTCCAGTTTCGTGATCCACAATTCCAACCATCATAAATAAGCTCCCTTTAAAGGTGGCATGGTTGACAAGATGGAAAACTGCGGCTGCTGTTGCAATATAATAAATACTCTCATTATCATAGTGGACGCCAGCGGCACCAATACCTAGCAAAGACATAATCATTCCAAGCTGACTGATCGTTGAGTAGGCTAGAAGTCCCTTTAAATCGACTTGCCTTACAGCAAAAAAGGAACCATATAATAGCGTGATAATCCCGACAAGTGAGACAGTCCAAAGCCAATAACCAGAAACGGCAAATACTGGACTTAAACGTGCAACAAGATATATCCCAGCCTTAACCATTGTGGCCGAATGTAAATAACTACTGACAGGAGTTGGAGCTTCCATTGCATCTGGTAACCAAATATGGAAAGGGAATTGCGCAGATTTTGTAAATGCACCAAGTAAGATACAAATCATTCCCAGAATAAATAACGGATGCGAGATGATTGATTCTTGTTGAACAAAAGTAATAATCTCTGAAATATTGAAGGAGCCGGTCATTAAATAAAGCAGAATAATCCCAGCTAATAAGGAAAGGCCTCCAAATACCGTTATCACCATTGATTTGATTGCGCCATATCGAGAGTTGCTTCGATTATTCCAAAAACCTATTAATAGAAAAGAAGAAATACTAGTAATTTCCCAGAACATATATAGAATAATTAAATTATCAGCTAAGACAATTCCTAGCATTGCGCCCATAAATAATAGAAGATACACGTAGAATTGATTTATCTTTTCTTTGGCTTTATCTAAATAATAAATGGAATAGAGAATGACTAGTGTGCCGATTCCCGAAATTAATAGAGAAAATAGCATACCAAGACCATCTAATTTTACGGAAAAATCGATACCGAGAGATGGAATCCAGGCAATCGATTCTGCTTTTTCCTGCAAGCTAGAGGTTGCGCTAATATTACTACAAAAATAAAAAAACAGTAGAATTGGTAGTGGTAGTACAAACCATCCCGTATGTATTCTTTTCATCAATTTATATGTGATAGGAATCAATAGGGTGTATAAAAATGGAGAAAGTACAACCCAATGAAGAATAGACAAAATAAACCCTCCTTAAACAAATCTAAAAACGAAATGATATGTAAATGAATGAACATGTTAAAGTATAACGCAAAAAAAACCACTGTGCACATAGGAAACTTGAAAATTCTTGGACAATAACCCCTTCTATTAAATAGGAAGAAACCGGTCTAAAACACTAAAAAATTTTTTTGTTTTTTTTGTGTAAAATAGCCACCTTTTTGCTCAAACTAATGCTGAGGTGGTTAGAAACATGCATATTAAATCAAAGATATGTATTTCCATTTGCTTATTTTCTCTTTGTCTATTAGGAGGGATCTTCTTAAATAGCTTTCAAAAAAGAGAGTTTTATTCATTAGATGAGCTCTTAGTAATAGAAGAGGATGGCTCTCTTTTTCTAGAAGAAACAATGATCCCATTTCAACCAAGAGAATATATCCGTAAAATGGCAGTGGAATAAAGGTTCGAAAAAAGAAGGGCATCCTTATATTAAGGTTGGCCCTCTTTTTATTTTTTACTGCAGAGGAAAAAATATGTGTAGGAAGCATATTTTTTATATAAGGCTATAAACAGACAAATTGTTGGCTATGGAGAATAGACTGTAGGTTGGATTTTGGTGGGTACGCTTGGCTGCGGCGGGTAATAGCAACTTTACAAAATTCTTTATTATATAGAGCTATCACCTCTTAAAAGCTTTATCAAAAAATCTCGGTGAAAAAATACAGAAAATTAAAAAGGTTAAGTGATATTCTGTTATAATATAGGTAGATATCTCAACTCCGTAGCTTAGGAATAAAACAAAGTAAGGAAAATGCTCTTTAGAAAATAAGTACTACTAAAACGCACGATTCATGTGAAATATCGATGAAAAAGAAGGTGAAAGAATGGAAAAGCAACAGTATTTATTTATTGACTTTGAATTCACCATGCCAGAGAAAAGTATTAAGTTTAAGGGGTTTTATCCAGAAATTATTGAGGTTGGTATTGTAGCCGTCGTAGGTGATTCAATAAGGGAACAGTTTTCTTCTTATGTTGTACCCCGTAAGTTTTCAACACTCTCAAGGAGATGCAAATCTTTTCTACATATTTCACAAGAACAAGTAAATAATGGCATATCTTTTTATGATTTAATGAAAAAGCTTGAGACAATTAGCAAAGGCTATCAAAATACCGTTGTTACATGGGGAAACATGGATATGAAAGTGCTTAAAGATAATTGTCAAAAGGCGCAAATTCCCTTTACAATTCATTGTAAGGAAGTGGATTTATCCATGGAATATAAGCGTTTTTTTGGGGATAAAAACCAAACGGGCTTATGGAAAGCAGTCAGGGAGTATGGAAGAGAAGGGACAGGTAAACATCATCGTGCACTAGATGATGCTTTAACTACTTATCATATTTTCAAACTCGTAGAACAAGACAAGAAATACTTGGGAAAATCAAACCCACCCACAATTGGAGATTTAATTGACATGTCTAAATTACTAAATAAGTTCGCTTAAAAAGACGAAGAATTATTCCTCGTCTTTTTTGTTGATTATTTATCATTTAGTATGTAGGAACTCAAGTGTACCAAATCATGACTTTCGATTCATTTTTAAGATAACTTATAATATTCCGCATTAAGTATTTCTAAGTTCTTCAAACTTTGAGTAGCAAATGTAGAATCGTCTTCTTGAAGCTCGTGACGCATTTTATCTAAGGCTGCTTGCAAAGATTGGTTATAAGTAGGGATTGATTCCTCCGTATAAGGCTTGACCATTTTCTTAGGAGCATTCATTTGTTCCCGATAAGAAAGTGCTTTTCTTTCATGGAAAATTTCGACCATTGCCTCTTTCGGCTGATGCAAATCACCTTGCATAGGATGTTTTAATACTGCAAGTACACGCACTAAATAACTTTGAGGACGTATATCTGTTATTTCCCCTATGTATTTTCCAGTTTTATAAAAGGCGGTCACGATAGAACCGATAGGTAGTTCGGACAATATAATCCCTCCAAGTACTGTTTTATTTTATAGTATCACAAATAAACCTTTTTTGATAAACAAGAATAACTGCATATTAATGAAGGTTTCTTCAGATACTAGTACCAAACCGTCTATGGAGGAAATAAGATGAAAAAAATGTGCTTATTGGCGAGTATCTCCCTTTTCCTAACCGGTTGTGCGGCAGGTGAAGTTACAAAAGTAAAAGTAGAAATGTACAATGATGTTGGGGACTCTTTAGGAACGGTTGAGCTACAAGAACAAGCTGCAGGAGTAAAGCTTACATTAGATTTAAAAGGCTTAACTCCAGGGATTCACGGTATCCATATTCATGAGACAAATAAATGCGATGCCCCCGATTTTAAATCTGCCGGAAACCATTTTAATCCAGATAATAAAGAACATGGATTGCTTCATCCAGAAGGTGCCCATGCAGGTGATTTACCTAATATTCTGGTGAAAGAAGATGGCACAGTAAAAGCAGAGCTTATGGCACCACAGGTAACCCTTAGAGATGGCAAAACATCATTGTTTTCTAAAGAAGGAACTTCTATTATTATTACCGAACAGCAGGACGATGGAATGACTCAGCCAGCAGGTGATTCTGGTGAAAGAACTGCATGCGGTGCAATCAAGAAAAAATAGAAAAAAAGACAGGAGGACTTTATTACGAGCCACCTGTCTTTTTCCTTGTGAATTTTAGCTATAATCCAAATTCCAACTTATTGAAACGTTTGTATTAGAATAAAAATGTTTAATGAAACAATTAAAATAGCCATTATCCATGATATAACCGTAATCCATTTTGTATTTACTAAGCTTCCCATAATACGCTTGGAACTTGTAAACATTATTAATGGAATAAGAGCAAAGCCGATCCCGAAAGATAGGATTACTTGACTTGCAACAAGCGCAGTGGTTGGATTAATGCCAAATGCAATGATAGCGATAGGTGGCACCATCGTAATGACTCTTCTCACATACAATGGAATACGAAAATGAATAAATCCTTGCATAATGACATCCCCAGACATCGTGCCAACAGATGAACTAGACAATCCAGCAATTAATAATCCTAATCCAAATAAAGTGGCTGAAATGGGATTCACTAGTTCTCCAAAATAATGAAAGGCAATATCTAAATCTTCCACAAATAATCCGTTTTTATGGAATAATGCACTAGAAACAATGAGCATTGCTCCATTAATAAATCCTGCAATCAACATGGCAATGAGAATATCGATGAATTCAAAGCGAAATATTTGTTTTTTCTCTTTATCTGTATCGCCAACAATTCTTTTTTGTGTTAATGCAGAATGTAAGTATATAGCATGTGGCATTACTGTAGCACCTAGTATTCCTGCTGCTAAAATAACGCTATCTATTCCATCGAATTGAGGGGTAAATAACCCGTGGATTAAAGATGGAACATCTGGCTTTGCAAAGAACATTTGTACAATAAAAGAAAGGACAACAATGAATAGCATCCCGGTAATTCCCGCTTCTAAGGAACGATATCCTCGTCTTTGTAATTCAAGAATAGCAAAAGAACCGATTGCAGCAATAAGACTTGCTTCTAATAAAGGGATACCAAAAAGAAGATAGATACCGAGCGCAGCACCGATAAACTCTGCTAAATCAGTTGCCATAATGACAAGTTCGCCTTGTATCCATAATCCGATAGAAACTGGTTTTGGAAACTCTTCTCTTGCGACTTCAGCTAAGTTTTTTCCTGTAGCAATGCCTAATTTTGCAGATAAGGATTGAATAATTAATGCCATGATATTGGAGAAAAGAATAACCCACAATAATAGATACCCATATTTCGAACCAGCAGCAATGTTCGTTGCGAAATTTCCTGGATCTATATAGGCAATAGCAGCAATGAAGGCTGGCCCTAAAAAGGGAAGGATTCTTTTCCAGCCTTTAACATCTTCGTTTAAAATACTCTTTGCTGATTTAGAATGAATTTGTTCTATTGATTGGTTTTTTTCCATTTTTTATCACCTGATTTTACTATGGTTTAAAAAGTTTCTCTAGGGCAACTTTTAATTAAAAGATATTCCTAAATCAGTAAATTGTCAATCTATTTTTAAGATTTATTTTTTGGTTAATTTTGTTAAATGGGATGGAGAAAAGATAGGGGAGCATCGAGGTAGTTGTTTTTTATTGGCTTAATTAGGAAATATAAATTTTTTTGGTTATAAAGAAACCTAGCTGATCATTAAAGTGTACCCTTTGTAAAGGACATTTTATAAAAAGCCTATGATACCATAAGA
>NZ_DALZDK010000045.1:0-15890 GCF_031978665.1 Niallia sp.
ATCGTGAAGCCCATCAGCCCCTGGGTGCCCGGAGCTAGACAGTTGAAATGCGGAAGCGCCTGGTTATCGTCGTACAAACTGGTTAACTTATCGTAAGGAAGTAACTAGAACCAATATAAATAGCTGCCCCGTATAAACAGGACAGCTATCATTTGATATAGTTAGTAAATCCAATTATCTAATAATTTGTTATACTCTACTAATTCTTCTTCCCCAAAGAAAAGTGAAATTTCTCTTTGAGCACTTTCTATTCCGTCAGATCCATGAATAATATTTTTATGTTTTACTACTCCAAAATCGCCTCTAATGGTTCCTGGTAAAGCGTCTAGCGGGTTTGTTTTGCCCATCATCAGTCTTGCTTTTGTAATTACTTCCTCCCCTTGCCAAACCATTGCGAAAACAGGACCAGAAGTTATAAAATCTACTAATTGTGTAAAAAACGGCTTACCCTTATGCTCTGCATAATGTTGTTCTGCTAGCTCTTTCGAAATATACATAAACTTGGCTCCAACAAGTTGAAAACCTTTTTCTTCAAACCGGGTTACTATTTTCCCTATTAAGTTTCTTTGCACACCATCTGGCTTTACCATCAGAAATGTTCTTTCCATAAGCTCACTCCTACCATATGTATTAGACAAGCAAATATGATTATTCATGAAAAATCTAACATAAAAATCCAAATATTGCAAAAGAATTTTCAAACGCTTTCATCTTTAATAGTATGCTGTAAATTATATTTCTCGCTAAAATTTGCGCTTCCCCAAATATTTTGCAATATTAGTGAGTGCTGATTTTGCTTTTCCTGCTGGTAAATCACGAATGGCTTGAAGAGCTTTGTTTAAATACATATCACTAACTTGCAAGGATCGCTCAATAGCATCCGTATTTTTAATACTATCAATAACCTCCATTAATTCTTGCTTAGACATTGCTTCATGTACGGTAATTACTTTTTGGCGAACTTCTTCCTTTTCCATTGCAAATAACACAGGTAATGTAATATTCCCTTGAAGCAAGTCTCCACCTGCAGGTTTTCCTAATTCTTTTTCTGTACCAACAAAATCTAGCACATCATCTATGATTTGATAAGACATGCCGACATAGTAGCCGAATTGATATAGCTTTTGTTGATACTCTTCCTCTACATCAGAAACAATTGCACCAACTAAAGAACTTGCTGAGATTAACAAAGCTGTTTTTCGTTTTATTCTACGAAAATAATCTCTAATATTTTGATCGAACCTGTATTTGTCTTTGATTTGCTGAATTTCACCGATACACACTTCCACTATTGTATTAGCAAGGACACGGTGTGCAGCTGGCTGATTTATATCACTCATAATTTCCATCGACCGAGCAAAAATGTAATCCCCTGTATACATTGCAACCTTGTTATCCCACTTTGCTTTAATAGTAGGCTGACCTCTTCTTATATCTGAATCATCGATTACATCATCATGAACTAAAGATGCCATGTGAATTAATTCTAATGATACAGCAGCTTTTATTATTTTTTGAATATCATAGTTACCAAACTGCCCAGCAAGCAATACGAATATCGGACGGATTCTTTTTCCGCCTGCTTGTAATAAATGCAGGGAGGATTCACGTAATATGATAGAGTTTGCTTTTACTGTTTCTTCAAGCGCTCTCTCAATTTTTTCTATATCCGAATTCAAAAATGAGTACATCATTTTTAATTTCACTAACTACTCACCCAACTTGTATCCATATTTTGAAATGATTATGTATTACTTTCTATTTTACTAAAGGTTTGTTTTCATAAAGCTTGTTGCTATAAGTGAGCAGCATGAATACATTATGCTTTCCATGAACAAGCTTTTAACCTCTTCGCATAAGTTCACAGGTATTCAGGCTACTCTTGTATTATTATAAAATTTTTTAAAAAGTAATCGTTTAGCAAACAGTTAAAAACGGTTCTTTTCTTAAGGCTGATTTCGTATTGTTGCTATTGCCCTCAGCCGGAATACACTTCGCTTTCCGTGGGGCTCGCGCTAAAGCCGCTTCGTCCGCTCACGCTCCTGCTTTCTTCTTGTCTCGCTTATCCCTGTGGCGTCTACGTGTATTCCGGCTGCTTCATTTTTCCAACAAATTCTTTTTTTCTATTGAGAAAACAACTATCTTTTAAAACACAGCCTTTCGTAAAGAATTTCATTTCTATTAATAATTACTATTATCCATTACCTTTTTACTTATAACCGAAATGAACTGCAGCAACACCGCCAAAATAGGGCTTATAACCTACTTTATTTAACCCCGCCTCTTTAAACATATCAGCAAGTTCTTTCATACCTGGAAAGTCGCGTGCAGATTCCTGAAGCCATGAATATTCCTTATAGCTTTTGGCAAATAGCTTACCGAAAAGCGGCATGATGTATCTAAAGTATAAATAATAGCTTTGTCTAAAAATCGGCATCGTTGGTTGAGAGGTTTCTAAACATACTACCATCCCACCAGGTTTAACCACTCTTCTCATTTCTTTTAAGACAGTTAAGTAGTCTGGAACATTACGTAAACCAAAACCGATTGTAACAAAATCAAAATGATTATCAGGAAATGGCAATTCCATTGCATTCCCATGAATTAGCTGTGTATTTTGATACTCAACTGTTTTTTGTTTTCCAATGCTCAGCATATTTTCACTAAAATCAATACCAATCACTTGACCATTCGGACCAACTTGCTTTGCTAAGCTAATTGTCCAATCAGCAGTTCCGCAGCATACATCTAAACAGGCTGCACCTTTAGGAACATTCATTCGTTTCATCGTGTCTTTTCGCCATAATTTATGCTGCTGAAAGCTAATAACCGAATTCATTTTATCATAATTACCATAGATCTTTTCAAATACATTATGTACCTTTTCTTCTTTAGACTGATGCTCTTGCATTTTTCTTTACCCTTCCTCTACGTACAATTGTTGTTTATTCATTTCATTCCATAATTGATAGATGTTTTCTCCAAAATCTGTTTGTAATGCAGGAAGATCTGCTAGCAATTCTTCTACGCGTGAGCTTGTCTCTTTAATATATTTATCTAACACCGCTACTTTATTTTTCTTATTTATGGAAATTAACTTATTCTCATTTTCATACTTTATAAAAGCATCTACCACTATTGACCCATTTGTATGAAAAAATAACTCTTTTTCTTTGTGGATTCGATGAAGGAACAATAACTCTGCAACGAAAGCTTTCCATCCATCCAATTGATAATAGTCAATAAGCTTTTGGATTAATGCTCCTTCGATATTTTTCAGACTATCTATTACTTGCTCTATTTTATTTGCACTATGATGATAAAAGAATATTTTATTCTCGTTAACTTCTTTAATTCCTTCTGCCAAAAATTTAAGCATTTTAAAGTCTTCAATCTCAGCTAATATTTTATAATATTGCCCACTATATAAATCCCCAGCTAATACAGTTAACTGTCTATTCCTTTCGTTCCCTTCATGCATCTTTTCATTTGTAACGAGCTCGTGGGTATCAAGGGCAATCTGAATAAGTGTAATAGTCGTTGCGTATGTAATAATATCTTGTTTTTTTATATTTGCCTGTAAAAGGACAAATATAGTTAGCAAAAGCTTATGTTCATCCAAAATTGGATTTGATATATGTTTTTGTAAATAATGATTGGAGGTTTTTTCAACTACTCTTTTTCTTACACTATCTAATAATTCCTGTATAGCCATAACATCACCCTTGTTCCCCATTTATTCCTATATTCGCGGATATCTATTCATGCTCACTGCTAAAAATTATTGATTTTCGCATTTAATTAACTAGAATTTCAATCCTTACTCCATAAAAAAGTTTTTCATTTCTATCATATATTTTAATTATTATATCACAAGAGAAAGTAAAGGGATACATTAGCCACTTGGGAAAGCTACTATCCCTGCTAATCACTTTAGCTCATGTAATTTTAATCATCTGTTCCCTTTATAGTTTATACTAAAAAATCTCATAAAAAAAAACCGCGATAAAATTCGCGGTTTTAGTGAAATACTATTATTGTATGTAATTATTTCACTGCGTCTTTAAGTGCTTTACCTGGTTTAAAAGCAGGAACTTTACTTGCTGCGATTTCAATTTCTTCACCAGTTTGTGGGTTACGACCTTTACGAGCCGCACGCTCACGTACCTCAAAGTTACCAAAACCGATAAGTTGAACCTTATCACCATTTTTTAAAGCATTCAAGATTGTATCGAAAACAGCGTCAACTGCTTTAGTAGCGTCCTTTTTTGATAGTTCACTTGCTTCAGCAACTGCATTGATTAATTCTGTCTTGTTCATGCCTTTCACCTCCTCCCGAGTGTTTCAAATAAAAGCTTAAAATTAGTTTCATATCTTTATTTGTAAACAAATTAACGGAATTATATACGTCCTACCGAATTTTTTCTTAAATGAAACACATTTGTTCACTCTAAGAAGCATCCTACTATAAAGCCACTTACTCCTTCTAGGAAAGATTAAGAAACCTTATATAACGCTAATTCCTTTAAAAGATTATCATAATCATTTATGCATATCAAGAAATTTTATATAATGATAGCAATATTTTCTTATTTTGAAATATAAGCGTAACATTCCACCCATAATTTTACCATTTTAATCCAGAATTCAGCCAATAACATATAAATATAAAGATGGAATTTTTATTAATAGGAAAGGGGTATTAAGATAAAAGAAGACTCTTAATATTTCAAATTTTTATAACAGGCTATCATTACAATCTTGATTCTAAGTAATAACTCCAACACACTTTTTACTAAAAACAGTCCCTTCACAAAAAAAAGAACCCTAGAGATAGAGTTCTTACAAAATAATTGCTATTAGTCCACCAGAACCTTCATTAATGATTCTTTCCAATGTCTCTTTTAATTTATAGCGTGCATTTTCTGGCATCAGTGAGAGTTTAGCCTGAATTCCCTCCCGAACGATGGAGCTCAAGCTTCTTCCAAAAATATCCGAATTCCAAATTGATAACGGATCATCCTCAAAATCCTGCATTAAGTATCTAACTAATTCCTCACTTTGTTTTTCAGATCCAATTATTGGTGCGAATTCACTTTCTACATCTACCTTAATCATATGGATAGACGGTGCAACAGCTTTCAGTCTAACTCCAAATCTTGAACCCTGACGAATAATTTCAGGTTCATCTAGACTCATATCTACTAGGGATGGAGCAGCTATCCCATAGCCTGTTTGCTTCACCATTTTTAATGCATCTGAAATTTGATCATACTCCGTTTTTGCATGGGCAAAGTCTTGCATTAATTCTAGTAGATGGTCTTTACCTCTAATCTCAACCCCAACAATTTCTTTCAAGATATCATCATATAACTCATCTGGCGCAAATAGGTCGATCTCGGCAATTCCTTGCCCCATCTCAATGCCAGCAAGACCTGCATTTTCAATAAATTCATATTCACTAAATTGAGATACAACTCGATCTACATCTCTTAATCTCTTAATGTCTTTTACTGTTTCTTTTACTGCTTCTTGATAATTATCTCTTAACCAATGATTTTCTCTTAATACCATTACCCAACTCGGCAAATTCACATTTACTTCTAACACAGGAAACTCGAATAATGCTTCGCGCATCACATTTAAGACATCTGCCTCGCGCATGCTTTCTACACTCATTGCGATTACAGGAATATCGTATTTTTCTGAAAGCTCGTTCTTTAATACTTCTGTATTAGGATGATATGGCTGTGCGCTGTTAATAATCATAATAAACGGCTTCCCAACCTCTTTTAGTTCTTCAATCACTCTATTCTCAGCTTCTAGATAGTTACTTCTTGGAATATCACCAATGGTACCATCTGTTGTAATGACAACGCCAATTGTACTGTGCTCTTGAATCACCTTTCGTGTTCCTATTTCAGCAGCTTCATGAAATGGGATAGGCTCCTCATACCATGGTGTATTTATCATTCTAGGGCCATTCTCATCCTCATACCCCTGTGCTCCAGGTACTGTATAGCCAACACAATCAACAAGCCTAATATTCACTTCTAATCCATCATCTACTTTAATAG
This sequence comes from Niallia sp., assembly GCF_031978665.1. Taxonomy (NCBI): domain Bacteria; kingdom Bacillati; phylum Bacillota; class Bacilli; order Caryophanales; family Bacillaceae; genus Niallia; species Niallia sp. Next base: position 6,078 of record NZ_DALZDK010000045.1, read on the forward strand.
AGGCCGCTTGATTCGGAACGAACTTCGGTTCTGTTGTCATGATTGTTTTTCCTGCTGCACTTTGAGGAAGCTCATCTTTTGTTCTTGTTCTTTCCCCTTCATTTTCCATATTCGGAATGACAACCAATTCCATGAATTTTTTTATAAAAGTTGATTTTCCAGTACGTACTGCACCTACTACACCTAAGTAAATATCACCGCCCGTTCTTTCGGCAATATCTTTAAAAATATTTACCTTTTCCAAGTGATCCCCTCCTGAACTTTTCCTAGTACATGGGATAGAATTATCCATTTAATACTATTAGACAATATATATTTATGATGTTGTCCTATCTCTTTATGACTTATTTTTTATTTTCCCCTCCTTTTTTTTGCTAGTTTTTATATTTACATAGCAAGTTATTTGTTTATGAACGTAAAAATGGTACCCATCGATACGCTTTATTTGTTTCTAGAACTAGCGTGGATTCCTATAAAGGTAGGAATAATCCCATTTGTTCTTTTATGCATAAAATAAAAAACCTTCTCTTCAATATATACAGGAAGAGAAGGGATATGACATTTTGTTTGGAAAAAAGATAGAAAAGGGGCAGGAAGGAGACGAATAAAGTTAGTCATTCAGTCAGCCTATTAAGCCAATCAACTTATTTCTTCATTCACACTTTAAATACAATCATTCATTTAGATTACTGTCACATAGAAATTGAACATTCCGTCCTTATTCCTAATAATTACTGAAATAAAAAAAATCAAAGTAAAAAGTAGGGGAAACTTCTTACTTTGATTTTCCATTGACTATATGACCCAAACCCTGTTCATTCCACTAGGTTGCTTCAAAGCATTTTATGTTATTACATCCATTTTCGAACCATTAAAACGCCTATATTTATTTAAAAAGATTTCCTTTTTTCGTCTTTTTATAAGAAAGGAATTACGAATGCCCATCTTATTTGTTTTCGTAAAGTTTTTGCTTTTCTCCACAGGCTGAACACTTTATTTTCCCTATTGAAAAAACAACATTCTTTAAAAAAACACCCTTTTCTTATTCTATGTACTGAGAGGCAAGAATGTTTATTAAATCTTCCATTTCATTCGTTTTTCCTCTTGCCATTAAGCTTTCTACAGCAGCTTTTGCATCTTGGCCATTAAATAAAATCTCGAATAAGGCATTGGTGATAGGCATCGTTACACCGTATTTTTCTGAAAGCTGATGCGCTGCTTTTGTTGTACGAATTCCTTCAACAACCATTCCCATTTGTTTTAGAACTTCTTCTAACGCTTGGCCTTTCCCCAGCATATTACCTGCTCTCCAGTTTCTAGAATGAACACTTGTACAGGTAACAATTAAGTCTCCAATTCCAGTAAGACCTGCAAACGTGAGCGGATTCGCTCCCATTCTCGTTCCTAGCCTGGCCATTTCTGCAAGACCTCTTGTAATTAAAGCAGCCTTCGCATTATCGCCGAACCCTAAACCATCAGCTATCCCTGCACAAACAGCGATTATATTTTTTAATGCTCCTCCAATTTCCACACCAATAAGATCTGGATTTGTATATACTCGAAAATTATGATTAATAAATAAATCTTGAACTAGTTCCGCTTCGGTCATATTCTTGGAGGATACTGTAACGGTCGTCGGATGCCGAAGACTCACTTCCTCCGCATGACTAGGTCCAGATAGTACCACAATACTTTTACGCTTACTTTCAGGTATCTCTTCCTCGATTATTTCAGAGATTCGCATTAGTGTCCCCGGCTCAATTCCTTTACTAACATGAACGAATGTTTTCGGCTCTTTAACAAATGGAAGCAATTGCGGAATTACCTCACGCATCGCTTTTGTTGGTACGGCTAAAATAATAAAATCCACATCACGAACACTTTCTTCTAAAGAAGTAGTTGCCACTACTTCTTTAGGCAAGGTAATGCCAGGTAAATATTTGCTGTTTTGATGCAGGCTATTTATCTCCGCAATATTTTTCTCATCTTTCCCCCAAATACGAACATTGTGACCATTGTCCCCAAGTACTAATGAAAGTGCTGTTCCCCAGCTACCAGCACCAATCATCGCTACAGATTTTTGACCTTTCATCCTCTTTACACCTCTTTTATTTTCTTTCTCTTGCAAAGATTTTAATCGGTGTTCCTTCAAAACCAAAAGCATCTCTAATTCGATTTTCTAAAAATCGCTCGTAAGAAAAGTGAAGCAATTCTGGATCATTTACAAAAACGACAAAAGTCGGCGGTCCTACCGCAACTTGAGTAGTGTAGTAAATCTTTAGTCTTTTTCCTTTGTCAGTCGGAGTAGGATTCATTGCTACAGCGTCCATAATGACATCATTCAACACACTTGTTTCCACTCTGCGGGTATGATTTTCACTAGCAACTTTAATCATTGGAATTAATGTATGGATACGTTTTTTCGTTTTTGCAGAAAGGAAAACAATTGGCGCATAATCCAAGAATAAGAAATGCTCCCTAATATTTTGTTCAAATGTTTTCATTGTTTTCTCATCTTTTTCTACTGCATCCCATTTATTGACTACAATAATAACTGCTCTTCCAGCCTCATGCGCATATCCAGCAATTTTTTTATCCTGTTCGATAATTCCTTCTTCTCCATCGATGACAACTAAAACAACGTCAGATCTCTCAATTGCACGTAACGCTCTTAATACACTGTATTTCTCTGTTGATTCGTATACTTTACCTTTTTTTCTCATTCCTGCTGTATCGATGATTACAAATTTCTCTCCATTCACCGTCACTTCAGAATCAATTGCATCACGCGTCGTACCAGCTACATTACTTACGATTACTCGCTCTTCTCCTAACATCGCATTAACTAGTGATGATTTTCCTACATTCGGTCTCCCGATAAGTGAAAATTTAATGACATCATCGTCATAATCCTTTGTATCACGTTTCGGAAAATGATTGGCAGCTTCATCCAATAAATCTCCAAGACCTAACCCGTGTGAACCTGATATTGGAAACGGTTCTCCAAAACCTAATGCATAAAAATCATAAATTTGCTCTCTCATGTCTGGATTATCGACTTTATTAACCGCAAGTACAACAGGCTTCTTCGCTTTATATAAGATTTTAGCTACTTCTTCATCTGCTGAAGTAACCCCTTCACGTCCATTAGTAATAAAGATGATAACATCCGCTTCCTCTATTGCAATTTCTGCTTGCATGCGAATTTGATCTAAAAACGGTTCATCTCCAATATCAATACCACCCGTATCAATAAGGTTAAAATCATGGTTTAACCATTCTGCTGAACTATAGATTCGATCTCTCGTGACTCCTGGTATATCTTCTACAATTGAAATACGTTCTCCTACTATCCGATTAAAGATAGTTGATTTCCCTACATTTGGTCGTCCAACTATCGCAATAACTGGTTTAGCCATCGCTATCATTCCCTTCACACATTATCATTCTATCCATGCAACATGATTCCTTAGCAAAATATTCTCAACGCTAGGCAATCACGGTGTTAAAGAACATTCCTAGATTATTTATTCCTTTTATGAACGTTAGTACCAAGAATTTTAGTGACTCCCGCTTTTATAGCTTCGTCTACATTAGAAAACATTCTCATGCGAATTGTTGTTTTTTAAGCTAAAATACCGCTAATCAATCATGCTATCTAGACAGCACTTAAAATTCCTATTAAAAATAGCAATATTACACGCAGAACAAAAAACTTATTCATAAGATTCTAAACAGAGTGAAACCAATAATCGATTGTTCAAGTAATACCCTTTAACAAAAAATAGTAAAAATAGGGGCTAACCCAAATATAGTAAGGTAGACCCCTAACTAAAACATTTTATCAAAGAGATGTTATCCTAGCAACATAAACCTGCATTTCTTTTCAAATACTACTCATTTTTAAACACTTATTTAAGTATTAATGCTTTACAATAATATAAACTTCTTCTCCAATTTTATGAGCAATCCCATCTAATATCGCTTCTAAATTAGTAGCAACTTTCTCCATTTCAGCCGTATTTTCACAATAAAACACACCACTTCCTGGCGGAACCTTCTTGGGATTAGTTGTAATCGAGGCTAATATGTATTTTTCTAGATTCATTCCACCTCTCCCTCTCTTTCTAAACGTTTACTCGGCATACGAATAGCATTCTCTAACGTCGGGACTGCGCCAATAATTCGAATCGCCTTTTTTTCGTTTTGTATTTGAGGTAATACAAATACAGCCACTCTGCCATCTTCTAAGTCTCTTTTAGCTAAAGGTACTAAGGCAGGAGTCCCTGAGTCTCGATAGACACCAAGTGCAGTAGTCACATCATATAAAATTGCTTGCCTTTGGCCTAAATTTGCTATGGTTGTTCTTGCATTGAAGTTTTTTGGAGTTAAGATAAAACCCATTCCATATTTTAAAACTTCCTTCTGCCGTTCTGGTAAGCCAATATTCATTATATAAATTGTATCTACATATAAACCAGAATCTTCAAAGACTGGTTTCGCATATGTTATATCTACAATTTCCTTTAATTGACCTCCAGACATCAATTTTTTTGCTACCACTATAGAGATGATGGCTGCGAGAATTCCTGTCCATATATTAAAAGCAATATAGCCAAAAGTGCTAATTAGACCTGCAAACATAACTAAATAGTTTCTACTTTCAAAAGCAATAGCAATTCCTTCAATATATGTTTTTCCTCTTGGAACCATTTCAAAACTATCTAATTCTGTAAGCGTATTTCTTTCCATATTTCTAACCTCTCGAAATTGAGATGCTGCAACAGTTAAGAACGTTACCGCAGTATAATCTTTGTTTAGAATAGCAGGGATAGCAACCGCTCCCAATCCTGCAGCTATGAACCCTAACGCGATATGAATAATTTTTCCGTGTAAATAGGTAGGATATTGCCGATAATCTGTTCGTAGCATATACATCCTTAACGCTGTCCCAACAATTACTCCAAATAGGATTGGATAAGTGAAATTACTCATACGTTTTTTTGTCTCTCCTTTTCAAGCATAAATACATGCTGTTCCCATTTCACAAGTATCTTTCTTATATAAGAAAGAGATAAGAACCCAAGTACCCCTAACATTAAAAAATCAAAAAAAGTCATGGAACCAACCGAATACTCCATTTGATAATTTCTTAAAATGCCACTCAATAGAATTTCTCCATTTATACTTCCGATTAGCAAAATAAGTATTTGACATACGATATTTTTATGTAATAGGAGAACCAAAACAAATAGCATACTTGCTTTAAGCCAAGGGTCAGGAAGGAATTTCCATATCGGATCAATGATTGCCATTAGTTCATAAGTTGTATAAGCTAACATCATAAAAAAAGACGATATAATAATATAAATAGCTGTTTTCCAGCGTAAACGCCCCGTATAAAAAAACGATATAATTAATATGACTACGAGTAAAATAGAACAACTAATATCATGCCATTCCCATTTAAAAGGGCTTAAAACAATTGCTAATAATAAATAAATAGAAAATTCCGTTCGCTTTTGATTTTCTTTATCCATAAAGAAGGTCGTAATAATCCATATAAACCATGTACAAAATAAAAAGATTAATCCTTCCATCATTCTCACTCTCCTACTTTCACATTATGTCTCGGAATTATGTAATTTAAACGATAAAGATACAGTAAACAGTGGAAAAAATTTTGTTATTCGATAGGGATTTTTTTCATAAAATAGTTTCGAACCTTCTGTAGAATAATAAAAAGAAACTTCCATTAAGGAAGCTAAACGATCCATTTTAAATAATGGATCGATTAATGAACTGGAGGCAAATATTATGGGTAAGGATAGACAGGAGAAAAAATTAAGAAAAAGTAACAGCGTGGAATCGGATCGTGATCAAGCACTTCATTATAATGGATCAACTCGATTACAAAGTCCAGAAGAAGGCAGATTATTAAACGATAATAAGTAGTAAGCAAAAAAGGGTGACCTTAAATGGCCACCCCATGATCTCTTCTTTATCTTTTATTAGCAAAGAACCTTTATTAAACAAAGAACTTAGTTTTTCAATTTCTTCAATTGTTCTCCAATCATATCACCTAATTGGAAACCTTTTGATTCTTCTGGAAGCTCATATACCTCTTCCTCGTCCACTTCTTTCTCTGTTAATTCTTTAATGCTTAAAGAAAGACGTTGCTCTTCTTCGTTGACGTCTAAAACTTTCACTTGTACTTCTTGTCCTTCTTTTAATACTTCATGTGGTGTCCCAATATGTTTATGTGCAATTTGGGAGATATGAACAAGCCCTTCTACACCTGGGAATACTTCAACAAATGCACCATATGAAACGATACGTTTTACCGTACCATCTAGCACACTACCTTTTTCTGCACGAGCCGCAATATTAGCCCAAGGTCCTGGTTGTGTTTCTTTAATAGATAAAGAGATACGATCATTATTACGATCTACACTTAGTACCTTCACATTTACTTCCTGTCCTTCTTGAACGACATCTGTTGGGCTAGAAATATGTTCATGAGACAATTGAGAAATATGAACTAATCCATCAATGCCTCCTAAATCTACAAATGCACCAAAATCAGTAATTCTTTGAACAGTTCCTGTCAATGTTTGTCCAGCTTCAATCGAGTCAAGGAGATTTTGCTTTTGCTTATTTTTTTCTTCCTCCACTACTGCACGATGGGATAAAATAAGGCGACTTTTATCTTTTTCTAATTCTACAATTTTAAAAGAAATTATTTTCCCTTTATAATCAGAAAAATCTTCTACATAATGAGCTTCTACTAAGGAGGCAGGTACAAAGCCTCTTACACCAAGGTCAACAACAAGGCCGCCTTTTACAACGTCTTTTACTTCGGCTTCAAAAACCTCGCCTGATTTGAACTTTTCTTCAAGTTGATCCCATGCTTTTTCAGCATCGACTTTTCTTTTTGATAAAACTAGAGCATCTTCTTCTACTTTAATCACTTCTAATTCAAGGTTGTCTCCTTCTGAAACAACATCGCTTGCTTTTTCAATGTGCAGGCTAGATAATTCACTTATTGGTATAATCCCATCAAGTTTACTATCACTGATTGCTACAATTACCTGTTTTTCTTCCACCTTCGTAATCTGACCATTTACTACGTCTCCAACAGTATAATTATTTACAACTACATCATTTAATTCCTCAGACATATGTACTCCTCCTTCGACTCTATCCTGCCTGAACATTCTCTTGAAAAATGAACACACAGTTTAAATAAATTAATCATGCATACGAATTATAAGAATCCTTCTCTTTAAAGTTCTTACAAACTTGTTTTTTTGTCAAGTAAGAAATACTAGAATAGTTTATAAGATTAAATGAATCTTCCCAACTCTTATCTGTTAATTACTTATTCTTTCTTTGGTTAATTCCATAATTTTATCTACCACATCATTTATAGATAAAGAAGTCGTATCAATTTCGATTGCATCATCCGCCTTCTTCAATGGAGCAATTTCACGCTCTGAATCTAGCTTGTCTCTAGCAGCAATTTCCTGTTTTAATTGTTCTAGATCTGACTCATATCCTTTTTGTAAGTTCTCTTTATGTCTTCTTATAGCTCTTTCATCTACAGAAGCTAACAGGAATACCTTTACTTCAGCTGTAGGGATTACATGGGTACCGATGTCTCTACCATCCATTACCACTCCACCGTTTACTGCAAACATTTGCTGTCTTCTTACCATTTCTTCCCTAACAAGCTTATGTTTAGAAACAATTGAAACGGAGTTTGTTACTTCACTGGAACGAATTTCCTTTGTAACATCTTTGTTATCCAAGAAAATTAATTGTCCTTGCTCACCTGGAAACAATTCGATTACTGTTTCGTTTAACATATTTATTAAATTTTCTTCATCTTCTAGATTGACATTATGATTTATTGCTTTATAGGTTAACGCTCTATACATCGCACCTGTATCAATATAAATATATCCTAATTGTTCCGCAACAATCTTTGCAACCGTACTCTTTCCTGCAGCTGCGGGTCCATCTATTGCAATGCTAATTTTCTTTTCCATAAATCCTCCTGAACTACTGGCTCACAAATACCAATTATCTTATTCTAAATTACTCCCCACACCATTTCTGATTCCTTAAAAGAATAGTATCGTGCTATTAGCACCATTCAAATTAGGAAGCATGATTATAATAAAGAGAGCTAGCCTATATTATTATGGCTTATCTATCTTTTATTTTAACATATTTCATTTGATTTTTTATCAATAATATCGGCTAATTTATATAGCTCGTTTGTATAGGAAAATAAAACAACGAAAATATATCAATCATTACTAGAGCATATTCATTATCTTCCAAAAGTTTCAAGAAAGGAGATAAAATTAGAATCCATAACTCCTTCATATTGAGTAATCGTTCTTATTTCAGGTATAATATCCCACATATGAAATATTTGACCTACTATAAAAAAAACGATTTGAAGCATGATTATTTTTATTATAATTCTTTCAACCGTTTTCACTAGACGCACTCCTTTTACTAGCCTCTACTAAATTCGCAGACGATAAAGTGAAACTTAAAAACAATAGCATTCATAAACTGTCTCCTTTATCGTTTAAATTTATATGATTAGTATCGGAGTATTTGTAATCCTTTATTCAGATTTCAAGCCCTTTCTTTTTTAAGGATAATTGACGGTCAAAGCTAAATCTTAACATCGACTGGCGATCAACAGGATCGACTTCTAAAAATTCAATTGTCATTTTATAGCTATGTTCATTGTAATCAAAGATTTTTTTGATTTCAGCAAATAAATGCAAATAATTGTATTCTCCGTTTTGTAAAGGTAAGACTAACGAAACTTTAATCTTACTATTTTCCTGCAAGTTTACATGTTTTGGAACGATAACCGCAGAACCGCCTGCACTGAAATCTAAAGATACAGTTGTAAATGGAAGAAAGTTATTTTCTACCTCTAATGGATGAATCGCAATATCAATACTTGTTTCAATTCGTACAAATTGTCTTCGTTGAACTTTGATCATTTGATCTTGTTCAGGCAACGATAGGATAAGTAATGGTACATTATTATCTTTTTTCCTTCCGAGAACTTCCGAATGGAATAAATAAGCAATTCCTTCACTTGTAACAAAATTAACTCTTAATTGAGCACCATTCATTAGAAAAAGCAGTTTATTAGTTTTCAGATGAATGGGATATTCAATATTAATGGATTTTTCTCCTATTCCTAAAACACGACTTTTATATTGTTCAATTTTTTCCCCACCATGGATCGGTTCAATAATAAATGTATTTCCAATAGAAATCACTTTTTCTCACACTTTCCTTTTATTGGCATATATGAATTTTATACCATTAATAAGTATTTTATATAATTGTTTATTTTATTATATTCGAATCCTTTTTTCGGAATAGTCCAAAAAGCTTACAAACATTACTTCATCACTATATCTATATACCTACTTTTATGTATCATTATTGCATGAATGATTTATATTTGGCAATACCACCCATTCATAATGTGTAACGTCAACAAGCAGAAGTCGCTATTCGTAATGCTTCAAAAAAAAACTGTCAACATCCTCTCTTTAGAGTCTGTTGACAGCTGTTGTCATTAATAATTTTTTATTAGACTACTTCTTCATAAACTGGCTCAGCATTCTTTAATTTTTCTACCTTTTCTTCTATTCCATTATCTGCATTTATATAAATTCGATACGTATCTTCTCCTAATGTCCCAATAAATTCATAGCATAAAACTTCTTCATTCAGATCATTAAGGATTATTGCTAATCCATCATC
>NZ_DALZDK010000045.1:15919-35699 GCF_031978665.1 Niallia sp.
TATTAACCTGTTTATTTATTTTCTTTAAAGCATCCTGTTTGGAAATGACAGGATCCTTAATTTCTCTTTCCGTATTTGCCATTAAATAATCCTCAGCTGCAAAACCAATGATATTTCCGTTGTCTAACGCTACTTTCATTTTAATGCTATCTGGATATATTTTCACTCCATCTATTTCTGTCACAAAATTAAATACCCCAATATTCTCATACTGCATGCTTTCAAATAGTGCTAAATTTTTAAAGTTATGTTCCTTTAAAAACTTTACAGCCTGATTATTTGCTTCATTAAGACTTATTTTATCTTTTTTTACTTCTCTAGAAACGATTGACCAAATCGGATATCCACCCTTTTTCGTAATATCCATACTAGCTTCTATGTCTGAATCTTTTTCTTTTAACGTAACACTGTAAAAGCCATAATTTGACCCTTCTCCATTTTCTGTGACTTTTACATCTACAGGATTTTTAAATTCAGCAAATTCTTTTGCAATTTTTTGCGCCTCTTTTTCGGTAATCGTCTTGCCTTTTAAATGTTTGAAATTTTCATCTTTCTTTTCCATATTTACACTCGTAACACCGAAGCTTGTTTCCTGATAACCTTCAACTTTATCTTCCACCGTTTTTAAACCATCAATAATCGTATTGTCTAATTGCTTATCTGTGGCCAATGCCATTTCAACATCCATCCAGCGAAGGTTATTTTCAAGAACTAAATGCTGAACATTACGTAATTCATCTTGGATATCTGCGGCTTCTTCATACAATTTTTTCAGCGTCTTATATTCATCGTCCGATAATGGTTCAGTATTCAAATCTCTTACTGCAGTACGATAACTAAAATCGCCAATATTCGCTAGAAACTCTTCTGTTTTATTAAAAGGAAGTAAGGTTAATGGCAGCTGCCCTACATCTGAATGTGCTTCAGATGTAATCCGCCATACTTCCGCCAATGCAGGTGAAAGAGATTCTTGCGAATTCATTGCTAAAGTTGTACCGATTTGATCATGAAGTAAGTCTACTTGATACGTTAAATCATGGAAAGCTCTTTGATAGTTATTCTCTGCATTCAATAATACTGCATTTTTCTCCTTGTGCTCCTGATAGCCCCAATAGGCTACCCCTGCAATTCCAAGTGTTAAAACTCCTATAATAATTCCTCTTAACATTTCATCTCACCCCACTATTTACAGAATATATGCTTACCTATTTGTTTAATTTGTGGTCGACCCCAAATCCATGCACTAGTTGCAGTATCTGGATTAAAGTAATACAAGGCATTTCCTGTAGGATCCCATCCATTTATAGCATCTAACACTGCTTCTTTCGCTTTTTCATTTGGAGTAAGCCAAATTTGTCCATCTGCAACTGCTGTAAAAGCACGTGGTTCGAAAATTACCCCAGAAACTGTATTTGGGAATGTAGCACTATTAACCCTGTTTAAAATAACTGCTGCAACAGCCACCTGTCCTACGTACGGCTCACCTCTCGATTCTCCGTATACAGCATTAGCCATTAATTGAATATCATTTTGCGAGAATCCATTTGGAACATTTGCTGCAGTTGGTTCTTTCCCTGTTGTATTTTCACCGCCATTACTATTGGCAGTATTTTGTGGCGCGGGAGTGTTGTTGTTACCTGCAGTGGATCCTGTGCCACCACTACTTGTTCCAGTGCCATTCTGGTTTTCAGCAGTATTATTTTTGGGGGCTGCCGTGCCACCATTACTTGCTTTCTTTTTTGTTCCATTTTGAGTCTTCGTATTTTTCGCCGTATTATTGCTTGGTTTTTTCGCATTGTTACTGCTTGGCTTTTTGGCTGTTTTATTGCTTGGCTTTTTGGCTTGTTTTTGTGTTGCACTTTTATTAGCAGAAGGAGTCTTTTGTTTCTCTAAATCAACTCCTCCATAATGGGAAAACTTTTTCCCACGATTTATTTGTTCTTTGACAAACTGTTCATTATATTTTGTTGCACGAGCTAGTTTATCCTTCGTCTTCGTGCCAGCTAAACCATCTATTGGCAATCCAAATTCATATTGAAAATTTCTTAATGCCCAATATGTTTGCCAACCAAAAACACCGTCAATCTTTCCATTATAATATCCTACATATTGCAGTCTAGACTGTAATTCAATAACATCATCTCCTACTGCCCCATGTTGAATAACTTGTTCGGAAAAAGCATGCACTTTTTGTTCATGAAAAGGGAATGCTAGTAGTTCAAACATAACAAAAAAGATGATCGATATTTTTGTGAGTAAAAACTTTTTATTCATGCTTATTACCCCCATAACTAAATACTATTAACATTAACTGTATTTTTTGTAGCATTTGGTTTTTTATACAAAAAAAAAGCAGAGTGATATTTTCACTCTACTTTCATAAATTTGGAATTGCCACTTATCCCTACTACAATGGGAGTTAAAAAACCTTCCTTCATCCTGTGGTAAATATTCCCTAAATGCTCTTTATATTTAAATTCCCGTCATTTTTTGTATGGACTCATTACTAAGCTCTCTAGCACTCTTTACTTTTCTAAGCCCTAACCACCATAAATACAACATAAATGGAGTTATAAAAATCAGCCAGTTTTTCTCCAAAGAAATAATATAATCATACACAGCGTGAAGGAGGAAAGGAACGAGCAAGGAAAATACGAGCCATTTTCCCCGAGGTACAATAAATTTGCCCTTTCCAAAATAATAACCCATAATAACTCCAAATAGTGCATGACTCGAAACTGGAAGCAACGCTCTACCAATAGCGTATTCCAGTCCGTTTGCAACTAAATAAAGGATATTTTCCATGGTAGCAAACCCTAATGAAACGGCAACTCCATACACTATTCCGTCATAAGGTTCATCAAAATCAGCGTGCTTTACTGCTGTATAAAAGAGAATAAACCATTTAAAAAATTCTTCTATTAAGCTGGTAGTAAATAGTGCGCTCCAGATACCTTCTGGAATGACATTCTCGGTTTGTAAAACATATTGAATAAACATGATCGGAAAAACAAGAAGCGCCCCTGTTATAAAAGACCGCAAAACAAGCGATATTGGTTCTGAATCATATTGATCCTTTAAATAGAAATAACTTAGTAATGCTAAACCAGGCGCTATTCCGGCTGAAAAAATCGCCAACATTTCATTTCCCCTTTTCCCCTGATAAAGAGTGTTCGGACTTATCTATTTTTTTCTAAGATAGCCTTTGCTATTTGGGCACCGTGAAATCTGCCATTTTCAATGAAGATTTCATTCGCATCGTTCCCAGCTGCAATAACCCCAGCAATAAATATTCCCTTCACATTTGTTTCCATTGTTTCAGGGGCAAATACAGGTCTCCCTGTTTCTTTTTCAATGCCGACTCCCATTTTTTTTAAGAAGTCATGATCAGGATGATATCCCGTCATCGCAAACACAAAATCATTTTCTATTTCATGAAGTTCGTCATTTACTTTATATAGAAGCGTAGTTTCTTTAATTTCCACTACATTTGCTTGAAATTCCATTTTAATAATTCCATTGCGAACTAACGATTCGAATTCAGGTAAAATCCAAGGCTTAATGCTTGAAGAATATTCGCTTCCTCTGTACAAAACCGTTACTCTTGCGCCAGCTTTCACTAGTTCTATTGCAGCATCAACACTAGAATTTTTCCCACCTATTACTGTTACATCATGATTGAAATATGGGTGCGCCTCTTTAAAATAATGCATCACCTTTTCCAAATCTTCTCCTGGAACATTCATATAGTTAGGATGGTCATAATATCCAGTAGCCACTACAATATAAGGAGCAATATATTCTCCCTTTTTCGTTTTTACAATAAATTCTTGTCCTTCTGTTTTTTGAACATCTAGCACTTCTTCGTATGCGTTAATTCGAAGTTCTTTTCTTTTTACTACTTCTCGATAGTAAACTAACGCCTGATTGCGATTAGGCTTATATTGTTCTGTTAAAAAAGCTACTTCGCCAATCTCGAGCTTTTCACTTGTACTGAAAAATGTCTGATGAGTAGGATAACCATGGATTGCGTTTACCACATTCCCTTTTTCGATAATTAGTGGGTTTATATTTATTTCCTTTAAAGCGATCCCAGCTGCTAGACCACAAGGACCAGCGCCAATGATAATTGCTTCTTCTCTTTTCAACAACGTTCACTCCTAACATTTTACAAAAAGGGTTAGTCTCTCCTTAAAAGTCCTTATTTCTATTTATCAAAACTTGATAATAAAGAATGAATCTCTAATTATAATAGAAAGTTTCCCCTAAATAAGTCCAAAATAAAAAATCTCCTACCTATAAGGATAGGAGATTTTTGTAAATTCATCAATAGATTTGGTGAAATTTATATCCAACCACGGAATCTAGAAGCTTCCGCCATTTTTCTAACGCCCACCATATATGCTGCCAATCTCATGTCAACACGACGAACTTGGGCAGTATCATAAATATTTTTAAATGATTTACTCATCACTTTTTCTAATCTTTCTTCCACTTCTTCTTCTGTCCAGTAGTAGCCTTGATTATTTTGAACCCATTCAAAATAAGATACAGTAACACCACCTGCTGAAGCTAATACATCAGGAACTAATAAAATTCCTCTTTCTGTTAAAATACGTGTTGCTTCTAACGTGGTTGGTCCGTTCGCTGCTTCCACCACAATACTTGCTTTTATATTATGTGCATTTTGTTCTGTTATTTGGTTTTCAATCGCAGCTGGGACTAAAATATCACAATCTAATTCTAACAATTCTTTATTAGAAATTGTATTGTTAAATAAGTTTGTAACAGTACCAAAACTATCTCTTCTATCTAATAAATAGTCAATATCTAATCCTTCTGGGTCATGCAATGCTCCATATGCATCAGAAATACCAATTACCTTCGCACCAGCGTCATGCATAAATTTAGCCAAAAAGCTACCTGCATTTCCAAAACCTTGTACAACAACTCGAGCTCCTTCAATGGAGATGCCCCTTCTATTTGCTGCTTCACGAATACAAATAGTTACACCTTTAGCAGTAGCTGTTTCTCTTCCTTGTGAACCGCCTAAAACAAGGGGTTTACCTGTAATAAAGCCAGGGGAATTAAATTCATCAATGCGACTATACTCGTCCATCATCCATGCCATAATCTGTGAATTAGTAAAAACATCTGGAGCAGGAATATCTTTCGTCGGTCCTACAATTTGACTAATCGCACGTACATACCCCCGGCTTAATCTTTCTAGTTCTCTAAAGGACATATCACGAGGATCACAGACAATTCCACCTTTCCCCCCGCCATATGGAAGGTCAACAATTCCACATTTTAAACTCATCCAGATAGAGAGTGCTTTCACTTCTGTTTCGGTAACATTCGGATGAAAACGAATACCACCCTTAGTGGGTCCAACGGCATCATTATGCTGAGCACGGTAGCCTGTGAAGATTTTTACAGTTCCATCATCCATTCTCACAGGAATTTTAACTGTCATCATTCGAATCGGCTCTTTTAATAATTCATAAACTTCATCTGAATACCCAAGTTTGTTTAAAGCTTTATGAATTACTGTTTGTGTTGATTTCAAAACATCATGTTGCTCTTCTACATGATTCTTCTCATTTGATTTTTTGGCTACCATTAATAAATCCTCCTAAAAAACTACTAGTTTAGAAACCATAGTTCTTCTTTATAAGAATAATTATTTAGCTTCTTTAATAGAATGGAAAACATTATTGTTGTTACCATTTCGAGTTTACTTATTAAAAGCATCGTGTACTCTTTTACCTGCAAGATGCAAGCAAGTTTTATTGATACAATCATCATAACAAAACTTATTCAAGCTAAACCAGTTGCTTTTACATCCGCTTCCTGATTTGCTTCATTTTTAGAATTATTCTCAATCCATATAAATTCATTTTTTACTGTGTTTAACTGTTTTTTATTCATCATCGTACTAACAGTATATTCAATGTAACGATTCTTTGTCCTACCTCACCCTCATTTAATTATCATTAATTAATTTTTTATAAACATATTTACACGATTAAATTACTTGAGGCCAAACAAAAAATATAAATGGTTGGGAATGATATCCCCATTTCATTTTAACACTTTCAACAGGTTTTACCAATCATCAACTTGTAAATTTTTATGTAGAAAATTCCCCATAATTATACAAAAAGATAGACGATTCCAAATGCCGCTGAAGTAAACATATCTCAAGCACTTTTGAATAACTTCAGTAAGTGGAATCATCTATCTAGTTTATGAAAATTAAAAATAATGCACTAATGTCTCAATTGCATTCTCTTTCTTTATCGTATTTCCATATTCTTCAATAATGTATATACTCTTTAAACTTGCTTCCCCAAACTCACTTAGAATAGCAATGATTTGTTCTTCCTTGTATGAAGAAATATCGACAAAACACAAAAAATACATTTCATTTAAATGATATAAAGAGCCACCTTGAAAATTGCTTTGCATTAATTGCTTCGCTGCATCAATAACATCCTCTATATCCGAAAATTCATATAATATATCCACCGTTTCTTCTACCGTTACTTGCATCTCTAAAAAACCTTCTGATAGTATTTCTTCTGCCTCGAGTTCATTTTCACTTATCGTTAAGATCATTACCATGCCTTGTGCCTTCATTGAAAATATTTCAACTGCTACCGATCCATGTATCTCCATATCAAATAAATCATTGGCTTCTTCAAGCATTTCATGAAAAAAATACTGCCACTTTATCGAGTCTTTCCATATGTCTTCCTTTGTCAATCCACGTTCATACAGATCATCGGTGGTCAAATGGATTTTGATTCTATTGCTATTTAATCTCTCCAAACGCATGACTACGCCTCCTGCTCCTTGAAAAAACTCTTACTGCAGTTTATGAAAAAAAGGAGTAATCGGTGAGTAATATTAAAAAAGTAGTTTAAGTTACCAAATTAAAAAAGCCAACTATTCATATAAAGAACAGTTAGCTTTTTGAAGCCACAAAAAAATTTAAATTTCTTTCTTATTTTGCTTGTGTTGAATTTTTATTATATGTGTCTCTGGTCTTGCTCCTAATCTTAACGGAATAGTTGTCGTGCCATAACCATTACTAACAAATACTGTCGTATTTCCAATTACCTTTGTCCCTCCTAATTCATATGGGCCAAAGCCAAATATCCGAATTTGACCACCATGAGTGTGCCCGCTTAATACTAGGGAAATTTGGTTATCGTTTTCCAGTTTTTCCATTATTTTTGGATTATGACTAACTAATATTTTAAAATTATGATCTTCAACATTCTCTAAGGCAATTTCTAGATTATCATACTCTAATGAATAATCTTCAATTCCAATTAAAGACCAACTCTCTCCATTTGCTGATTTAAAAGATACTGCTTTATTCTCTAACAAAACAATTTCCTCTTCTTTCAATAAAGCCTCTAATACATCACGATTAATTTCATAATCATTATTACCCCAAACAAAATAAACAGGTCCAATCCGTTTTAATTTGCGGAGATTTTCCCGGGTTTTCTCTAATTTCACACCCTTTTCTAGAAGGTCTCCCCCTATTATCACCATCTCTGCTACATCAATTGCCTCCTTAATAATGGAATCATCAATTGTTCTTCGATGGATATCCGATATAAAGAAAAACGTCATTTCACGAAACGAAGAAGGAAAATTTGGAAAATAAAATATCTCATATTTCACATGATTTTCATTCGCAATATTTTTCATATGAATAATGAATGCAATGCTAAACAAAACAAGTAAGCTAAAACCTGCCCATAAAAACACCATATAATCCTCCCCAACTTTCCTCTTTATGTAAGGTCATTCTTATATTTTAATACACATTCTGCTTATATTACCAATTTAAGAAAAGTATTCTATCGCTACTTTCCAATTTAATTGGATTTAAACAGTTAATATTTCAATAATCTCTTCACAGTTAAACAATTATTTTCTGATAAAAATAGTAAAAGAATAAGGGTTCTGCTTTAAAAGCAAGCATGCAAATAAATTTCTAGACATAAGATGTAAAGTATACCATTAAAAAGGAGGGAAATTGTATATGCCTTCATTCTATAAAGAATATCACCCTTATATTAGTCCGTTTGATCCTTGTCCGCCGATAAAAACAAAAGTGTATTCAACGCCGCCTAATTTATATTTAGGTTTTCAACCACCTCACCTTCCCCAATTCAGTCCAGCGGAAGCCTTAAAAGCAGGGACCTTATGGAAAACCTTTTACGACCCTTACTACAGTCCATATGAAAAAAAAAGTTAAGGGAGTGAAAAACAATGAAACAACTTCCACCAGAATACTATCAATTATTAGAACAGCTCCAAGCAGTTGACTTTGTCCTAGTAGAACTCACCTTATATTTAGACACCCATCATTATGATCAAGATGCGATTAATCAATTTAATCATTATGTAAAAGAAAGAGAAAAATTCAAAAAATTATTTGAAAGCAAATATGGACCTTTATTGCAATATGGAAATAGCCCGTCTGGTTCCCCTTGGGATTGGGATTCTGCCCCTTGGCCTTGGCAAGTATAAAAGCAATTCTATAATCTAATTTTGCGATAAAGGAGAATGGAAGCTTATGTGGTTATATGAAAAAAAATTACAATATCCAGTTAAAGTGAGTACCTGCAATCCAATGCTTGCAAAATTTCTAATTGAACAATATGGTGGTGCAGATGGAGAACTTGCAGCTGCTTTAAGATACTTAAATCAACGGTATTCCATACCTGATCGTGTTATTGGATTATTAACAGACATAGGTACAGAAGAATTTGCTCATTTGGAAATGATTGCTACAATGATATATAAATTAACTAAAGATGCCACACCAGATCAACTAAAAGCAGCCGGTCTTGGTGATCACTATGTCAATCATGATCATGCTTTATTTTACCATGATGCTGCAGGTAATCCTTGGACAGCAACATATATACAGGCAAAAGGAGACCCGATTGCTGATCTATATGAGGATATTGCTGCAGAGGAAAAGGCTAGAGCAACGTACCAATGGATCATCAACATGAGTGATGACCCAGATTTAAATGATAGCCTCCGTTTTCTTAGAGAACGAGAGATCGTCCACTCCCAACGGTTTAGAGAAGCAGTCGAAATTATCAAAGAGGATCGTCAACAGCGAAAGATTTTTTAAGACCAACTTTTCGTTTATAAACAAAAAGATACCTTCTATTAGGGTATCTTTTTTGTTTTGATAAGAGATTTACAATAAAAATTTCCTTTAAGCATTCTTACATCTAATAATCCCTCACTTAGCTTGATGGAATAGATTAATATCATAGGAATCCTTAATTTTATTATATAATTCATGTCGGCTATTCCATGTCTCGCTATTTCCAAACAAATCTTTGCTTTTATCGATGAATTCACAACGTAAATCATGGAACTCTTTTTCCGCTTTATCCCTTTTTTGCCTCATTACATTCATATACCCGAACGCTCCGATTATAAATAGGAGAATATATAGATTCAAACTTTCTTCCACAAAAACCGAAAACATCACTGCAAACGAATGGGAATAAGGAATAGCAATATGCTTATACAGCCAAAGAAAATAACAAAAGGATGAAAAAATAGTAAACCACATAAAAAGTAAGTGACGGTTTTTTAACTTATCAAATTTTTTCTTTTTCTCAATAATTTTCAGCAAAACTTTTTTAGTCGTTCCATCTAACATATAGTTTTCAGGGAAGATTGAGCGTTCCATTAGTCACTCCCTCCTTTAAATAGCACCTTTAATCACAGCATAGACAATATAGCGAGTATATTGCTCTAATAAACTATATGATGTTAAAGGACAAGTTAGAATAAAGTAATTATGGTTCTAATACAATTTTCAAGGTTTGGCCTAATTGAACTTGCTCTGTAGTCATATTATTGGCAGCTTTAATTTTTTCAACTCCGTCTCCATTAGGATAATATTTTAAAGCAATACGATATAAATTTTCTCCTTTTGCGACAGTGTGGTAGACTATCTTTTCATCAGGGCTAGTTTGCTGTTCAGCTTCGACCTTTTCCTTGTCTTCTTCAGGCTCTTCTTTTTTTGGTGCATTTTTTATTGTTTGCTCCGATTCAGACTTTTCCTCTTTAGCATTTTCCTCAGATTCTTCTGTAGCTTTTTCTTGTGGATTTTCTCCTTCTACATCTTCTTCTGCTTTTGAATTACTCTCTATTACTATTTCTTCTTGTTCTTGATTAACACGATTTGTTTGATTGTTGTCTGTTGGCTTTTCTTTTTGAATATTTACATTTTCAAATAATCCAGAAGTATTTTCTGTAGTTAAAAGGTTGGAAAAATTTTTTCCATTTAATAAACTATTTATTAATAATAAGACGACTGGTAAGAGCACAAATAAAAAAGCTAACAGACTAATAATCGGTATCTTCAATTTTTTCTTTTTATTTTTATGAACAATACTTCTTGAAGGTAGCGACGACTCAACTCGGTCCTCTGCTTGTTCCTCTTCATTTGTCACTTTCTTTAATCGCTGTTTCTGTATTTCTGCTTGAACTCTATATGGATCCTCTTTTTTCATTAACATCCCATCCTTACAATTCCCCATAAAATTTCCCAACTAAAGAGAGCATTCTCCCCACTAAACGTTCACTTGGATGCGCTAATTTTCTTCTGAAATATTTTGAACCGAATAATACAGCCGAGCAGGAAATCAATAAGAAAATGCATGATCACTGTAACCCAGAGATTTTCCGTTACCTCAAATAATAATCCTATAACAATACTTACGAACACAACATTCACAAATAATAAAGGGTTAAATAAATAGCGATAATGTAAAATGGCAAAAAGAAGACAGCTTAAAAACAACCCAATATTTGTTTGAATAACTCCTCTAAAAAGCACTTCTTCGCTAAATGCTACTATTAATGCTATGAATGCAATATGAAAAGGATGTCTATTTTGAAATATCCGCTTATTCACACCACCATCATCATGGTAATGACCAGAAAATCGAATCATTAACCAAATATCCATTACTACTATAGCTACCCCCGCTACAATTCCAATTATAAAATCGGTCAGCTCATACTCAAATATATTACTAATGGGAGGATTCGATCGAAAAACGATTATATGTAGACCGAATGCAACCATAAGTAATATAAATTGCGTTATATATACATTTTTTAATAGCTCTCGATCTGTTAATTGGTTGATCAACTCCGTATATTTTGCTTTATTCATCTACATAGCCTACTTTTTTATATTTAAAATAACAGCTAACTGTTCTTTCCAATCAACTGGTTCTTTATCATGTCTCGCGAATCTATTTTGAAAGAAAACAGATAAGTCTAATCCACATCTGTCACAGCAAGCTTCTCTTCTTTTGCTTTCGTACTTTTCTCCGAAATATTCCAAAATATACTTTCTTCGACAAGTTTCGGAATGTAACCAAGAAATAAGCTCTTGTACTTTTTGTTTTTTTATAGTCACTCTCTCTTGCCGGAATTTACTATACAATTCAAGAGAGTCCATTAGCTCTACTATTGATTTATTTTGCGGCTCAATATATGACTCTAAGACTCTCCATTGTGTTTCTGTAAAAAGCAGCTCTAACTGGTAACTTTCGTTTTTCAACCAATCATCAAATGTCGGGTATTTTCTTAAAAGTCCTTTCCATTTATTAATCTGTAATTCGTCTGGTAACTCCGTTTCGATTAATTGATATGCAATCCACTCATCCCCAGGTGTATAAAGAACAATTGAAACACTCTGCTGCCCATCTCTTCCCGCTCTTCCGATTTCCTGTAGATAAGATTCTAATTGTGTTGGCATATGAAAATGAATAATAAAGCGGATATCTTCTTTATTGATTCCCATCCCAAATGCACTTGTAGCACAGATAACGTCTAGCTGTCCTGCTTGAAATTGTTGTTGCACAAGGATTCGGTCTTCTTGGGACATCCCTCCGTGGTATGCCATTATTCGTTTTGAAGCTCTCTCTTTTAAGAAAGCAGCAGTCTGCTCAGCCAACTTTTTACTAGAGAAATACACAATCCCCTGCCCATCTAATGCTTGAATATAGGTAAGAAGTTTCTCCATTTTTTCTTGAGTGTAGGCTAATTCTTCAATTTTTATGGCAATATTAGGTCGATCAACGGAATAAATGATTTCCTCTACTTCTTTTAAATTTAGCGACCTAATTATATCCTTTCGAATTTCTTCTGTGGCAGTTGCTGTTAAAGCTAAAGTCAAAGGGTTATTCAATTTTTGTCGAACCATACCTAAATTTTGGTAATCCGGCCGAAAATCATATCCCCATTGCGATATACAATGTGCTTCATCGATAACAAATAAGCAAATCTTCATTTTTTGAAAAAACGCAAGCACATGAGGTAACGAAATCATTTCTGGAGATATAAAAATATACTTATAATGCTTTATTTGCTTAAGTACCCGGTTCTTTTCTGCTGGTGTAAGAAAGGAGTTTAAAGCAACCACCCTCTTTTCACCTTTCATCTTCATTTGTTCAACTTGATCCTGCATTAAAGATAAAAGCGGAGAAACAATGATTACTGCTCCTTCTAAGAGCCTTCCAGCAAACTGATAACATAGTGACTTTCCAGTTCCAGTTGGTAGCATCGCAAGCGTGTGCTTATGATTCAGAATCGAAACAATCGTTTCTTTCTGTCCTCCACGAAACTGCGTTAATTGAAAGTCTTTTTTTAGCTTTTCTTCTAATCTCATGATAAATCACCAAACCTTGCCATTACCACCCGTATCTCAAAATAAGAAACATCCACTAATTGTTGCTTTATTACTTTTAACGATTTAGAAGATGATTGCTCCATACTATTTTTAATTCTTATTATCTTTTCCTTACCCACTAAATGATGAACTGGAAACTCTGGAACATTTAATAAAATTTCAATAATATGGTCTTCTATTGTACTTTGTTTTAAATTTCTTAAATGAACAATTTCCTCGATGCTAAATCCTTTCTGTATAAAACCAAATGTTTTTGTTGTTGATTCTGTAAGTGTATATGATTTTTTTCTATCCTTTATCATTTGACCTAACAGTGGATATTCCCCCTTATTAGATAAGATTCTTTCCATCATAAAATGAAGAATAGCAAGGAAAGATAGCTGAAAAAAGGATGGATCCATTTTTAATTCTGAAGCAGCTTGGTCTGCCGTTAGACCTATCTGTTGAAGGCCAGTTAATCTGTTAATCAATATTGCTGGATTTATTTCTATCTCTTCAAGACATTTCACAATCTCTTGATAAAGCTGATTATTAATTTCGCTTCTTTCAAAAGTTATTGTTTGCAGTGTCTCTTTCAGCCATAATTGCGTTACAGGATTTCTTTGAACTGGTATATAGCGAATACTATTTTCCGACAAATGGGAAGCAACTTGTATAAACAAAGACAATCTTTTCCAAAAAGGTCCAGTTAACGCATGGAACCTCCAACCATTCAAATAATTTGGAAAAGGATTCTTCTTTAGCAAGTTCTCCAACTCTACCTTTCTAGCATCATTAATATAATAGTGATTATCTCCCGCCTTCTCAAGCCACCCTTCCTTATATAACCCATAAATAATTTCATCTAACTGCTCTCTTGTGAACGTAGGAAAGGATTGAAAGAAGGAGGTTAACTGAAAGATATGAATATCTTGGATTGTTTGTGATGATTTTTTGCCATTCAATATATGAAGAATAGAGTAGATGGTCCTTTCTCCATTCATTTTATATAAAAAGTTTAGAATAATTATTTTCATAAAGGACATAAGTTCATCTTCCTCTTACGTTTGACAAATTTTGTTGAAATTTGTTTGTAATATTTATTTTATTTTACCATGAAATTAATTATTTGGTGAACTTTGATAGCACAACAAAAACAGATTTTCAATAAAGTAGACTTAATCTCAAGAAGAAAAAGTTTAAGTTTTTGACTATTTTAAGAAAGGAAATTCTTACTTTCTACTTTTTATCTGTCTTTTTTATTGAAAAGTTAAAGATTCAGTCTTACAATAAGATAATAGTAAGGAGTATGCTAGTCATGTATATACTCCGTATGAATAACAATGGAGGTTTTTTTACTCATGGCAAAATATACAATTGTTGATAAAGACACATGTATTGCATGTGGAGCTTGCGGAGCAGCGGCACCTGATATTTATGATTACGATGACGAAGGTATTGCTTTCGTTATGTTAGATGATAATGAAGGAACAGTTGAAGTACCTGAAGTTTTACTAGATGATATGTTAGATGCTTTTGAAGGTTGTCCAACTGATTCAATCAAGGTTGCTGACGAATCGTTTGAAGGGGATCCTCTAAAATTCGAATAGTTTTCTTTATCATACACAGAGCAGCAAGGAATTTAAATTTCCTTGCTGCTTTTTTAGATCCCATAAACGCGGAATAGAGTGATATCCCTTCTAATGGAAATTTCTATTGTAACGAATGCTGTTTTTACAAGCATACTTAACTACATTCCTCTTTTTATCTATTTCCCACATTTGATAATAACATTAAAAAGCAGTTCAGTATTTTCCACTGAACTGCTTTTCTATTAAACGTTTCTAGATGGGATTTGTTTATTAATCCAGACACCCATTTTCGAAAATACTAACGCAAAAATTATCGAGATGATTATTCCTTTTAATAAATTGAACGGAATAATTGCTGAAATAATTGTTTGTTTTAATATGGTAGTATCATTAGGTATTTTCATTAATGCATTATAGAAAGGTAACATGATAAAGTAATTAAACAGACTTAACAAAGCAGTCATGATTAGAATACTTAACGTTAAACCAATAGCCATACCTTTTTTTGATTTAATTTTATTGTATATAAAGTAAGTTGGTAAGATGAATGATATTCCAGCGATAAAGTTTGCGAAATGTCCAACAGGAATTCCTGTTTCACTTCCTGTTATTAAATAATCCAATATATTTTTTATCAGTTCAACTAATATTCCTGCTGCCGGTCCTAAAATAAGTGCTGCAACTAATGCAGGAATATCACTAAAATCAACTTTTAAGTAGCTTGGAAAGGGTGGAATTGGAAATTTTAGCATCATCAGCACATAAGCTAAGCTACTCATCATTCCAATTAAAACATACTTTCTTACATTCATTTTTTTCTTCATTTTTTTCTCTCCTTCTTTTTAGGATCCATCTACCTAAGAAGAAAGATTCAGCAATTTATTAAGAATGCGGCAAATAAAAACCCTCAAGCTTAGAGACTTGAGGGAGTAGTTCAAAGGTTGCATACTTAATAAACGTTCTAAAATGATATTTTGAACGATTGCAGAACCTCCATCTTCTCCCATCCAGACTTTACTGTCGGTTTTGGAATTTCACCAAATCAACCTACCGTAGTAGGGTCACGGACTTTGAGTACAAGACTCATCACCGTCGGTCGGGAATTTCACCCTGCCCCGAAGATAGACCAATATTAATTTGTTGTTTTACAATTGTTATTATACATTAAACAATAAAGATTTGTGAAGAAGTTTGCTTACAATTCAAATATTGTTCACATATTCACATATATATTAAATTTGCATTCAAAAAGAGTTCACAAAATACTATTACCTCCATCAGCTACCGAATAGTATCTTGTGAACTCTTTTCGCGGTATACCTTTATTTTATTAAGATAAAGATACTAGTTTATCCTTTCCGCTACGTACACTATATAATCTATTTCGCTTTTATGTATACTCTTCATTTTTATCTTCGATAAGATACTTACTACTTTTTAGATATATACTCGCTTTCTTATATGGAATTGTCGTATATTCGGAATCAGTTTCCTCCAAATTAAGCTCTATTTTCTTCATGTTTTTCCTTATGTACTCTTGTTCTAACTTTTTTTCTTCCTCTTTTAATAAGTCTAATTTAGGAGAGTGGATAGATTCTGCTGATGGTTCCGTTACAACTTCCTCTACATCTTCTTGCTCAGCTATTTTCACAGTCTGTCCTACCTGAACATTTCCTAACACCAAAATTGGATTTATTGCATTTACTTTTGTAACCGTCCACTCTTTATTATGTATTTCAAAATGCAAATGGACACCCGATGAATGTCCTGTATTACCCATTTCGCCTATTAATTCACCCTTTTTCACGAGTTGATCTTCTTTTACAAGCCGTTTATTTAAATGGGCATAGACCGTTTCTAGGTCATTCTCATGCTTGACAAAAATTACATTTCCATAAGATTGAGAATAATAGGACTTTGTTACAACCCCTTCATCAACAGCATACACATGGTCGCCTAAATCTCCTGCAATATCTATCCCTTTATGTGTACCATTTCTCGTGTTAAAGGTATCTGTTATTATCCCTTCACTAGGCCAAGTCCACGCTTTTGTTCGCTCAGACAGGGAGAGTGATTCTGCTTGTGAATGTTTGCCCCCTAAGAACAACAAGCTTATAAATAATAGCATAATAGCGGCTATAAGTATTCTCCTAATATAGTCTCCCATTTAGTATCCTCCTAATCCATTGGTATCAAAGACCGTTTCTTATTTTAGCAATAATTTTAAAGGTCGAGGTAAAACTTCACTTTGGCATTCACTTTCCCATTTATATGAGCATTTGGTCATTTAAATTAACTGTCCCTTCTTCCAGCTTCTCTTTCAACTTATGAGTACATGTTAATTGTTAGAACTATAGAATATTAAGGAAAAAAATGTAATTTAATTCCCCTATACATAGCTGATCAGATGATTTTTTCCAAAAGAAACAAAAATATTTTATACAATTATGCTCTTTTTATCCATTTTTGTTTTTTTCTTAAAAAAAATGAGTATTGAAATATGCTTTCTGCTTTAGTTTCTATTAGAATAATCCCCAAACGAATTCAATAATCTATATGACACCGTAAAAAAGGAAGCATCTATTATTATTAGACACTCCCTTTTTTATTATTCCTCTATATATGCTCTATTGGCAGCCACTGGTACAGCCACTTCTTTAGTTAGTAGAAATCGCCCTACTTCCTTAACCTTCGTATTCTCAAACTTTACTGTAGAATATTTGAACTCCTTCGCTGTTAGAAGAATAGCTTCGATAGCATATAATGTCTTTTGATCCTCTTCCATCTTACTTTCATTTGAGAGATGGACAATCAATTGTCTTTTCTTCTCATCCTTTGAAACCTTGTCGATATCTATACTATCCGGAATTGACGCCGTTAATCCATGGGTTTCCATATCGTCTTCCATTGCATCAAAAGCAATTTCAATAGAATCATAAGGTTTTTCCCAAGGTACATATAACGGTTGTTCCTCCGATTCACTATCTTGTAAAAGGAAGTAAGCTCTATTTTCTAGCGGTCTATATTCAATGATTGTTTCTTTTCTATTCCCTAGTTCTGCTCCTAGCTTCCCGTCTGTATAAAATTCCATTTTCTTTGCACCAATCGTTTGCAATTGTTGCTGAATCAGTGTATTAAAAAAGGCTTCAGAATATGAACCAAAATTCATAAATTCCTGTTTAACTTCCACTTGAATGTTATTATCTGTTAAATGATAAGAAAACAATTCAGGACTAATCGGGAAATACTCACTTAACCGTTTATTGACTCCCATTAATTTTTTTACATTTTGCACATATAAATCAAATCTAGTCAAATGATTCGGATTTTCAACCAGAATGCTAACCGGAACAATTACTTGGACATTTTCATCAGGAATTGGATATGTTAACACCTCACGATCCCCTACATCTTCTTGATATATAGCCGCTGGCGTAAGTGATGATGTTAGCATTTCTGCTTGCTGGTCTGCTAAATCAAAATTTTCCATTTTACTCTGTTCTGCTTCATCCGATATTTCGGCTTTCATTATGGAAGAATTTTCAGCAACTTTCCTTTCACTTTTAAGTGATTCTTTACTGTCAAAAAAACTTTGGCTAATAATAAATAGAATCATAATTGTACATGCTGTAGCGAGTATGGGCATGATTCTTTTCGCTTTACGAACAGTTTTCTCCTCCATTTGAATAGTACGATAGATAATTTCTGGGCTCCGATCATCTTTTATAGATGGCATTTGTTTAAGTATTTGTTTGATTTTTTCCTCATTCCACTTTTGTTTCTGCATATGGGTCCTCCTTTCCCCCGTATTCATCTAAATAAGTACGTAGTGCCTTTAATGCTCGATGCTGAGTTGTCTTTACTTTACTTTCTGTCCATCCTAGTGCTTTCGCTGTTTCTGAAATGGATAGTTCTTGAATATATCGAAATACAATAACCATTCGCTGATCTACTGTACAATATTGTAATGCACTATATACATCTTTCACTTCTTCAGCTTGAAGTGCAATTTCTTCTGGGAGAGATTCCTCTGCTTTTATTTGCTGTTTAGACCAGTCAAACTTATCCATAATGCGCTCTTTCCAATTCTTGTGTTTACGAAAATGGTCTATTGCAACATTTCTAGCAATACTAAATAACCAGGTTTTCTCCGTACTTTTCCCCTCAAATCGATGATAGGACTTAAGAACACGAATATATACTTCCTGCACTAAATCTTCTGCTGTCTCCTTGTGATTAACTATGTAAAATAAAAATTGAAAAACGTCATGATGATACTTTGAATAGATTTCATCAAAAACGGAGTTCATCTTTTCCCCTCCCCCGTTCCATATATTAGTCGTATTTTAACCTATTTAGTTTCATTAATTTGTAATTAAATCTACAACTTTCTTTAACACATTGTTATAAACATAATAAAAGGGAGTCAAGAATAGGCTGACCTCACAAGTTATACCTGCATACAGTAGCTTTACTGCATACTAAATGGAAAAATAGCTTGTAGGGTCAAAATCTATCTATGACACCCCATACGTTCTATTATGTTAAATTGTTTCTCGTGAATCAAGAAGAATCGGCAGTTTCTCTAATTTTCTTCTTTATTTCGAGGTAAAAAGATAAAAAATGTCGTTCCTCGACCATACTTGCTATATACAGAAATATCGCCACCATGGGCATCGATAATATTTTTTACTATAGCTAATCCTAAGCCAGTCCCAGCATTCCCTCTTGTTCTGGCCTTATCAGCTTTATAAAAACGCTCAAAAACATATGGTAAATCTTCCTCAGGAATACCTGAACCAGTATCTTCAACCTCTATATACAGACCGTAATCATCAGATCGACCACGTAAAGAAACATTGCCACCTTTTGGCGTATGGCGCATACTATTATCCATTATATTGGTTAAAACTTGCTCGATACGATCAGGATCTAGCTCATATTCACCAATATCTTCTGAAATAGTGATAGTAAACGTTATTTCTTTCTCTTTTGCGATTGTCTTAAACTTTCTCGCAACACGGGTTATAAATGTATATAAATCAACTGATTCTTTTCTTAACTCAAGATAGCCTGTTTCCATTCGGGCTAAATCTAAAAATTCATTGACTAAACGACCCATTCTTAATGACTCATCGTAAATTATCCGCGCCATTTCTCGCTTTTCTTCTTCAGATTCAGCCACATTATCTACAATCGCCTCACTATAGCCTTGCAACATACTAATAGGAGTTCTAAGTTCATGAGAAATATTCGCAATAAAATCTATCCGAAGCTTGTCTAATTTTCGTTCCTCTGTCATATCGCGAATAACAACAATGGCTCCTCTAATATCCTTTTTATTATAGAGGGGACTAACAATCATAACCCAGTTTCTTCCCTGTAAAGTGATTTCATCTATCTGTTCATTACCAGTATGAACGGCAAGCTGAAATAATTTCCG
>NZ_DALZDK010000045.1:35722-37310 GCF_031978665.1 Niallia sp.
CACTTAGTTCGCCTTTTTCATAATACCAATGCTGTAAAAATTTTTCGGCTGGTGGATTAGTAAGCAATAAACTTCCATTTCGATTAAGCGTTAGCACGCCATCTGCCATTCCACTTAAAATATTGTCCAGCTGCTCCTTCTCTTGACTTAAGGCATTTATATTAAAATTTAATCTTCTTGCCATTTCATTGAATGCAATCGAAAGTTCACCAATTTCATCCTGAGCCATTATAGGTACTTTTGTCGCAAAATTACCTTGGGCTACTTCAAAGGCAGCTTCTCTCATCTTTCTTAACGGAGCAGTAATTCTTGTTAATAAGAAAAAGGCAAAAATAGTCGTTAAAATGATGGCAATGACAGCTGCTAATACAATAAATTTAGCAGTAGACTGCTTGGATTCATTCATCGATTGTAATGACTGGTAAATAAAAACAGCTCCGTCCTTCCCATTCACATGAAGAGGAGAACCCACGATTGCTACTTGCTCAGGTTTATTGTTTTTATTCTTCCATTTCGTCATCACAACAGTTGTCTTATTGCTTGATAACACATTTTCTAAAGCTTCATTTTCTTCAATGAAAGAATAGGAGAGTGCTTGCATATGACTTTCTGGGTAATAATATATTTGGTCAGGCGAAGAAATTATTATTGCTCCTGTCGAATGATCAAGAAGTTCCCCTACAATTTCCAATCCAGTTTGATTATTATGTTCTTTCATTATTTCCGATATTTTCGTTGCCGTATTAGTTAATTCATTTTCTGTTTGTTCCGTATAATATTGCTCAAAATACTCCAAAAGCATGATCGTAAGAATCGTTAAAACAACGGAAACCAGCAATAGAAAAGTAATCCAAAGCTTAAATACTACGCTTCGCCAAAACTTCATCCATTGTTAACCTCAAACTTATAGCCTACTCCCCAAACCGTTACAATCATGCTAGCCGCCTCTTCTGAAACTCGATTTAGCTTTTCTCTTAATCGTTTAACATGTGTATCAACCGTTCTTAAATCACCAAAAAATTCGTAATGCCATACTTCTTTCAATAGTAATTCTCGGTCAAATACTTTATCTGGAGATTTAGCTAAGAAATACAATAATTCATATTCCTTTGGAGTTAAGCTCACTTCCTTACCACTAGCTAATACGCGATGTGCATCATGATCAATGGTTAATGCTGGAAAGATAATTACATCCTTTGATGTATTATCACTTTGTTCAAATGTAGTAGTTGTAGATCGACGTAATAGGGCTTTCACTCTCAAGACTACTTCTCTTGGGCTAAATGGTTTTACGATATAATCATCGGTTCCAACTTCAAATCCTTGAACTCTGTTTACTTCTTCCCCTTTAGCAGTGAGCATGATAACAGGAGTAGTTTTTTTCTCTCTCAACTCCTTGCATACCTCCATGCCATCTTTTCCAGGCATCATTAGATCGAGTAAGATAACATCATAATCAGTGTTTAATGCCTTAGAAAGAGCGCTCACTCCATCTTCCGCTTCTTCCACAATAAACTCTTCTCTTTCTAAGTACATTTTTAGAAGACGTCGAATTCTTTCTTCATCATCTACCACTAAAATTTTAATT
>NZ_DALZDK010000046.1:0-36843 GCF_031978665.1 Niallia sp.
GTACCAACAACTATAAGATTAACTGGAAAAGGAAAGAAAACTCGAATTATCCCAGTAATGCCACAAACAATAAATATTTTAAAGGCTTATATAAATGATTACGGTTTGTTCAATGAAACAAATATTTCTTCACCCTTGTTTTTTAATAAAAGGAAAGAAAAACTCACACGTGCAGGCCTATCATATGTTTTAAACAAATATATTGTGGTAGCAAAAATAAAACATCCAGATTTATTTCCAACAAAAGTTTCTCCACATGTATTTAGACATAGCAAAGCGATGCATTTACTAGAAAGTGGCGTGAATTTAATATACATTAGAGATTTTTTAGGACATGCCTCGGTTACAACAACCGAAATTTATGCAAAATCAAATCCCGAAATCAAACGGAAGGCAATTGAACAAGCAAGTCCTAATGTTCTCCCTGATGAAAAGCTTACAAAAAAAGACAAAGAAGATTTATTAAGCTGGTTAAAGGAGTTTATCTAGATTTTTATTATGCAAAGTTGGGTGTTAAAAATCTTTGATTGTACATGGGTTTTAACACTCCACTTTACATAATAATTAACTTTCCATAAGATGAGATTGGTTATTTACCAATTGATCAAGAGGATGCGAAGTTGTTTTTCCAACTGATTGACATGCGATATGAGAAGCGAAGTACGATCTTAACAACAAATGTTAATTTCAAAGCGTGGGATGAAGTCTTTCAGGAGCCTAAACTAGCAAATGCCATTCTAGACCGCATTTTACACCATGCGACAGTTGTAACAATGGTGGGGGATTCTTACCGCTTAAAGGATCATTTTGCGAAAGAAAATGAGTAATTTTGTACATCCTTAAACAAGCGAAAATGTACATAATTGTGTTGACATTTATAGTTAAGCTGAGTTTTCAAATTAGTTGGAGGGCCGGCAGCGCGGGCCGGGGCTGCACAGGTAAATCACAAACAAACTTTCTAAATTTAGAATAGGCATCAGAATAATGAACTTTTTTCGAGTAATATGTTTTGAACATTTTATTAAGTAGTTGACATTTGTGAAAAAACACTAATCTACAGAGCTAGGGATTATGTTTAATGAATTAATGGATAACCTGGAGAAGTCATTTCAGCAACAGCAACAATTTGTAGAAGATGCATCCCACGAATTAATAACACCATTGTCCATCATACATAGACATTTATCGCTTATCAATCGTTGGGGGAAGGATGATCCCAGAGTATTGGAGCGCTCCATTCGTTTAAGTTTACATGAAACTGACAGACTTATTCACCTTGTTTCTGAATTATTAACTCTCTCAAGAGCTGAAGAGTCTAATACAAATATGAACTCATTGGAAGAGGTCAAAGTGAAGGAGATCTTGGAGAATATTGGACGAGGGTTCAGTTTACATTACCTCTAGATTGAATATATAGCACGGTGGTGCAACTACAAGTACATTTTTGGATACTTGAGCATCTCAACACTAATATTAATAAGATGTTAATCAATGGAACTTATTATGTGTAGACCTGTTTATGAATTTTCATGGAGTCACTTGTGTTTGTTATTTTGTCTCTGTACTTAGAAGGGTAAAGTTCATAGTAAACCTCCGCATTGCCCAAGTGGTTTCCATGATATTAATCGGAATTGGTCTGATCGTATTTGTATATCGAAAAAGAAAAGTACATTCTTTCGGGTGATGATTATGAATATAAAACAACAAAATAAGGAAGAAGATGTAAATTCCTTAATAAAGGAAAATAATCAATTAAAGTATGCTCAACAACATTTAGCAAATGAAAGAACATATTTGGCATGGATTAGAACCGTAGTTTCAATTGTTGGTGTAGGATTTCTTACAACGAGTTTGCATTTTACGATTGGGGTTAGAAGGAACCCAACTATAGATATGATCAGTATAATTTTAGGGATATTTGCATGTATTCTTGGAGTCACGGTCATTCTTTTGGCAACGAAAAATTACACTAAAAAGAAAAGTCAGATTATCGAGGAAAGATTCCATCCTTCGAATATTCAAATAACGATGGTCTCTACTCTTATGATTATTTTAATAATCATGGTTATAATCTACTTCTTATTGATTAAGTATTAAAGTGACGAGTGCATTAAATTTAGCTTTTTAAATAATACTGTTAACTTTTATGGAGATTGAGAGGGAACCAAGCATACCTTTCGGTGAGGTTACCTCTCTTATTAATAAATCTTCCTTTCCATGAAGCAGAGCTTCTCCACACGTTCTTTCATGTTAAAAACGGATACGAAACGTTAATCTAATCTCTGCATTTTCTAATGTGCAAACAAATTAAGCATGGATAAAGTTTTCGCAATCCCACTAAAATGTATCCCTACCACTAACACATAAAATTGCTATTATTCTATAAACTGACAGAATACTTGTAAATCTCATTAGCTTAATTTTATTATTCTTTTTTCAGAGTAAAGCCCCCCAGACCTCCCACTCACCTATTTATCATATATTGATTGCTTTACCCGTTTATTTCTTGATAATGAGTTGTATAAATTAATATTTTTAACAGTCAATATGTAAAATTCCGTTTTTTATAGAGCTATAAAGAAGAATTAAAGGTAACTAATTCGCTGCTATTGCTATTATAAAATTTACTCTTTATTTTCAAAGTGTTCTAAGGGGGATCTTATTAAAAGCTGTAATAGATATAAAGATGGAAACACTCAGTCATCTAATAGAAAAAGTACGTGGAGAAAAATACAGTTAATAGTCAAAAAAAATTCATTTATTTTCAACAGTATCTGCACAAGTACCTGCGATTATAACAAAGTAAGAATTAAAATAATGGGAGGGGTAAAATTGAATAAAAAAAGTATTATGTTCATAGGTGGAGTAGCTATTATTCTATTTATTGGTTGGTTTTATATAAAGCAGTTATCAATACCTGATACAACAGAAGAAAAAACGATTGCTGCTCAGGTAGAGGAAGTCAACAACAATAATTCAAAAGAGGTTTCCGGTACTGAAACGTCGTTATCAAGAGCTGATACTCAAGGTGCAGTAACTGTACAGGTAACACTGATTCCTGAGAAAAGCACATCAAATGAACTAGTGTTTGAAGTTGTCATGAATACGCATACAGTTGATGTACTTCAATATCAAATAGATAAACTCGCGCAACTATCATTCGGAACTTCAATAAATAATACAGGGAATTTTGAATGGAAGAACGAAAATGAGGATTCCCATCATTTAGTTGGGTATCTAAATTGGAAAGGTTCGGTGATAGAAGACAATATTATACTTGAGTTAAACGGTATCGATGATATTCCTTTAAGAACATTTCAATGGGAAAAGAGTGAAATACCAAACCTTCAATAATATGATTAAAAGGAAGTGCGTATGGTGAAAAAGACAGGTCTGATCTTAATAGGAGTTTCTATACTAGTAGCTATTATCTATATTGCCACTCGTGATACTTTTCTAGCTTATATACCTAACGTAAAAGATGGTACGATATCAGTCATAGATACTAAAAACGATAAAATAGTTAAAACGATAAAGGTGGACAATCAGCTTTCTGACGGAATTGAGGTAAGTCGTGACGGAAAAAAGATTTATGCAGGAAATTATGATAAAGGGGAATTATTTATCATTAGTGCGGATTCAGGAAAGATTGAAAAGAAAATAAAAACCGGGAAAAATCTTCATGGGATTGACCTTACTCCTGATGGTCGTTATTTGTATTTAGCAAGTGGAGATTTTAAAGAAGGGGAAGAATACAATTATATCAGTATAGTCGATACAGAAAAG
The DNA here is from genome assembly GCF_031978665.1 of Niallia sp. Classification (NCBI taxonomy): domain Bacteria; kingdom Bacillati; phylum Bacillota; class Bacilli; order Caryophanales; family Bacillaceae; genus Niallia; species Niallia sp. The sequence continues at coordinate 3,787 of NZ_DALZDK010000046.1, forward strand.
GAAAAAATAATAGATGAAATCCAGACAAACTCAAAGAGTCCATCTCATATCGATTTCAGTAGTGACGGAAGCCTTGCGTATATTGCAAATATCTTATCTAACGAAGTCTCATTGTTAGATACAGAAAAAGGGGAAATAGTAGCCACTATTCCAGTAGGAACTATTCCAAATGAAGTAGAGCCTTCAAAGGATGATCAATATCTGTATGTGGCAAATGTGACCGATGGAACTATTTCCATTATTGATATCGTAAAGAAAAAGGAAATTAGCTCAATAAGAGTGGGGGAAGGAACACACGGATTAGCTATTTCACCTGATGGAAAATATCTATATGCATCAAACCGAGAATCTAATGATTTAATTAAGCTTGATCTTGAAAATAATAGAATAGTAGATAAAGTGAAGACAGGTAAAACAGCAAATCATGTTTCTTATGTACCGGGTGAGGAAAAATTATATGTCACCAATAAAGACTCAAATGATTTAACGGTTGTGGATGATCATAGCTTTAAAATAACCAAGAAGTTAAAGTTGGGAAAAGAACCCCATGAAATTAGTTTTTCTTTTATAACATCAATGTAGTAAAAAGGCTGATTTTATTCAGCTTTTTTTCATAGCATTGGAAGTTGGGTTTTATACTAATTGTGAGAAGGTCAGTTTTAATATATTCTGTTAGTCACTCAAAATGTATAGGTGGGGGATAACAACCAATAAAGTTTTAACTCCAAGTCGGGGATAAGATACTCAAAATGGATATGTTAAGAAATATTAGTCCTTTAAAAAATGTAATGAGATTTATCACTCTAATAATCAATTACATCTGGGAATGTTTGAAATGGTTTCAATTAAAATGCGGCAATCATATTTTAAGATTGCCGCATTCTTTTATCCGCATTAACTGGCAGTAAGACCCCCACCTCAAGATTCTGTGTTTACAAAGTCGAAGAAGATAGGTGGGGGATCAACTGCCAGTAAAAGCCCGATTGGTTCAACTAACCATCAGCGGGGGATAGAAAAAACCCCCACTGATGGAAGTTTTACTTTATTAAAATAGTTAGTTAAGCAGGTGAATTATTTGCTTCTGGATCAACTGAAAAGTCTGGTTCAAATCCGTTGTATTTAATTATATTTACCATTCCAGCAGATGCATGATGCAAATCATGGCAATGGAATAACCAATTCCCAGGATTGTCTGCTGTAAAAGCAACAACATACTCATCACCAGGCTCTAAATTAATCGTGTCTTTTATAATTGTAGAACCATCTACTGGTATGCCATTCTTACTAAGCACCTGGAATGAATGTCCATGTAGGTGCATAGGGTGATTTACTCCTGTTGGCGAATTATTGACTAATTTTACTTTTACAGTATCTCCTTTCTCTACGTTAATACTCTCTGTGTCCGGAAATGACTTTCCATTGATTGTCCAATTATTGTTGGTGTTATTGCCATTTAGATCCATTGTATATTCAACATCATAAATCTGATCTAACGTGAATGTTTGATTGATGGGACTTCCGTAATTTGTGTAATTAAAGATTGGCAATTCTTCGTTTTGGTTAGATTTATCAGTTGATTGATTGTTTTCTTCATATTGAATTAAAGCTTTCATTCCTTCAGAGCCTTCCATATCCCCGTGGCATTCTAAATACCATTCTCCAGGAATATCTGCAACAAACTCAATATCATAACGCTCTCCAGGTGCTATTGAAATTAACTCATCTTTTATCTCTTGTGGTTCATTTAGTTCCTGACCATCAATAGCAACTACTTTAAACCTATGCCCATGTAGATGAATGCTATGTGAAAGATAACCTATATTAGCCAACCGTATCCGAACGGTTTCACCTTTTTTCACGGTTAAAGGCTCTATACTATCTCCACTTTTTCCGTTCATTGTAAATATGTCATAACTGCTCATATCATGAGCCATATTACTACTGTCAGTATCCTCATTTTCGTCCATACCGCTCATATTGCTATGATCCATCTCACTCATGTTACTCATGGAGGAAGAGGAATCCTCTGTATTACTCATCCATTCATCTAACATCAAGGTATAGTCCCTGTCATATGTTTTTTCTTTTGGCTCTACGATAAATGACCCATATAAACCTTTATCAAGTTGGTTTACACCATCTTGATGTGTATGGTACATATAAGTTCCTGGATTAGTTGCAGTAAACTCATAAGTAAATGTTTCGCCTGGTTGAACTGCATTTTGTGTGACACCAGGAATTCCATCCATTTCATTCGGTACCGTTATTCCATGCCAATGTATAGTGACTGGATCAGGTAACTCATTTTTTAAATGAATTTTCACTTTCTCTCCTTCTTGTACACGGATTTGTGAACCTGGTACAGATCCATTAAAGGTCCAAGCAGTAACTTTTACATCACTGTTTAATTGATGTTCTGCTTCTTTCGCTACAAGCGTAAATTCGTTACCAGTTAATGTTTCGATACTAGTTGTTTGTATCCCCTTAACATTGGTGGAATCTTTTTCCACAGTCTCAGTGTCTCCGTTTTTCTCAGAAGTACAGGCTGCTAAGATCAAAACAATAAAAGCTAATAATGCAACAAACTTCATCTTCATTTCATAACCCCCCACATTTATGAACTTCATTGATAGTTTAAGGGAGATTTTTGCAGAAAATATGGATTTTCCTTGGGTGAAAAAAATAAACGATAAAGGTCACATTTTTATTATAAATTTTAGGTTATAGAATGATTACGAAGCAGTTATTATTTGTTCATAAACTCTGCATATTTATAGATTAGAATCTAAGTAATAAACCCTAAAATGAAGGAGATCATTGTACGATATGAAAAAAACACAGGATTTAAATCAATTAAAAAAACTGAAGTTTCGAAGTTTAACGAGTAAAATGACTCTGGTGGTTGCTGTTTCACTACTGATTAGCATGACACTAGCAAACTATTTAAATTCATTCGTTGGACATAACATTCGTGAGGTATACGGAGTTTACGTAAACACAGTTATTAGTCTAATAATTACAATCATTATAACGGCAATATTTATTCGTTGGATCATTATTTCTCCAATAAAGTCATTATTGTCTGTAACCGAGAAAGTCACAAAAGGTAATTTAAATGTAGTTATGCCTAAGAATACAAATGATGAAATTGGTCAATTAACAAATTCCTTCGAAATAATGATTGACACCATAAAAGATCTGGTTGCAAAAACAAATGATACATCAGTTAAGGTTGCTTTATCTGCAGAACAACTGGCAGATAGTGCGAATGAAACAATTAAAGTTTCTGAACAAATATCTTATTCCATAGAAGAAGTTGCTACAGGAACTGAAGATCAGACGATAGGTTTGGAAACAATTTTAAATGCAATTGCTGAAGTAAACCATGAAATTGATGATATTACAATAAACTCTGAAAAAGTATCAGACCTTTCACAACAAACCATATTATATGCAATTGAAGGAGAAGAAGCAGTAGAAAATACGGTTCAGCAAATGAATTTAATTCAATATTCTGTAGGTGAATCAGATAAGTCTATTCAACAACTGAATGAACGTTCTCTTGAGATTGAACAAATTCTTAATGTTATATCTGAAATAGCGAATCAAACCAATTTATTGGCATTAAATGCTGCTATTGAGGCTGCAAGAGCTGGTGATGCGGGTAAAGGGTTTGCAGTTGTTGCAGCAGAGGTAAAAAAATTAGCTGAACAATCAAATCAATCTGTAGATCAGATCGCCTTACTTGTCACCCATATTCAAAAAGCTACGGATGAATCAGTTATAACTATGCAATCTGTTATTAAAGCTGTAAATGAAGGAATATCCATCACAAGGGATACAAAAGAGAAATTCTCAGTAATTTCTCGATCTACTACTAAAAATGATGAAGAAATGAAACAGATTCTATTAGCATCCCGTAAGATATCTACAAATGCTTCAGAGGTGTCAAATTTAATCGCGAAAATTGCCTCTGTAGCTAAAGGCAATAATGAAAGTTCTACACTTGTTTCAGCTTCAACTCAACAACAGTTGGCTTCAATGGAGGAAATTCATTCGTCTGCCAAGTCTTTAGCTAGAATCGCTAGTGAGTTGGAAATATTAACAAAGAAATTTGACGTAAATTTAGCTAGTTAAAGGGGGGAATTACCAGTAATGTTTAGATCCATTTATTAGTGTGCAGAAATATCTTCTAAAAAGGTAGGTTAGCTTATCGTGAGTTGCTGTAATAAAAAAGAACCTCATTCCAAGCAAAGTTCATCGGGCATCTATTTTGTCCTTTGGACAATATTTATAGGAATACTGGCAGTCATTAGTTTTCTCATAAGATGAGATCATTATGATTATCAAAATTTTACTCCTAAAAGCAGATGAAATTTGTCTGCTTTTTTTGCAATTAAATCAATAATAATAAAGGCAATGTTTGCAGTTTTTATGGATTTTCACAAAACGTTGCGTAGTTGTCTTAGTTTTTTTAGGGATGTGAAATATATCACATCTGATAAAAATGGGAATCCTTATTCTAAGCATGTAATAAAAATATTGGGAGGAAAAAATAATGAGAAAAGCGAAGTTAGGGTTATTTTCTTTATTGATTATCCTTGGGGTTTTTCTTGCAGGATGCAGCTCTAGTGATAATCAAAATTCTGATACGGCCGATCAAGATTCAACTAGGTCAGAAGAGAATTCAACTGATACACAATATTATTTTACTGCAAATGAAGGTGGTAGTATTTCAAAGATTGATGCAAGTGCGAATAAAGTAGTTAAAACCATTGAAGTAGAAGGGGCTGTCCACAATGTTCAAGTTTCTCCAGATGGAAAAGTGCTAGGAGCAACGGTTGTTCCAGAAATGAATCATGAAGGTTCATCTATGGAAATGAGTGGTCAAGCACTTTTCTTCGATACGAGTACAAATGAATTGTTAAAAACAGTGGAAGTTGGGAATCATCCTGCGCATATCGTATTTACGGAAAATGGGAAGTATGCTCTAGTAACGAATAATGAAGACAATACCGTATCAGTAATTGATACGGAAACGTATAAGGTAACTAATACAATAGAAACTGGAGAGGGTCCTCACGGATTCAGAATCTCTTCTGACAGTCAGACAGCTTATATTGCAAATATGAACGAGGATACAATCAGTGTTTTAAATCTTGAAACGTTGACAGAAGAAAAGAAAATTACTGTTGGTTCAACACCTGTAACAACAGGTATTACAACTGATGGGAAAATGCTTGTTGCTACGGTGAATAGTGAAAACATGCTTGCTATCGTGGATTTAGAAACAAAACAAGTTGAAAAAGTTGCAGTTGGTGAAGGCCCAGCACAGGTGTATATTGAGCCAAAGAATCAATTTGCATATGTGGCAAACCAAGGAACCGAGAATAAACCATCAAATTCAGTTTCGGTAGTAGATTTAGCTTCGAAAACAGTTATTGCGACCATTGAAACAGGAAAAGGTTCTCATGGTGTCGTGACAAGTTCTGACGGCAAACGTCTTTATGTAACGAATATGTATGAAGATACAGTGTCCATTATAGATACAGAACAAAATAAAGTAATCGATACAATCAATGTTGGCGAAATCCCAAATGGTATTAGTATCATGAAGTAATAAAATCAGTGGGGACATCCCCGCTGATTTTTTCTGTTCCAGCTATATAACTGTAAGAATTCTATATTTTAACTGATCATGAAGTGGCTCCTTTAATAAATATATTGTTTTATGTAAAAACATCCTTTATCTCCATAAATTCTCCACTTTTTAGTCTTATAATATAGAAAAAATAATAGGAGTGAGCTAAATGGAATGGTTATCGTATCTATTAGTACTGATCTGTCCTTTAATGATGATATTTATGATGAAGGGACATGGCGGAGGTCATAAGCACCATAATTCACATTCAATGACAGAATTAGATGTGAAAATGAATAATTTACAAAATGAAAATGAGAAGCTTAAAAAGGAGATTGCTGATCTTTCGACATTGATCAAAAAAGAGTCTTAAAGCCGAAATGCGATACATTTAATTTTAATATCAGGTATAGTGATAGCCTGTCATCAAGGATTCAATATTTCCTCATGACAGGCTCTAAATGTTTATTGTCTTAAACCAATAGTTTGCTGTGTTAATTGTGATGATTGAAATCAACAATATCACGCTGCCAATAATAAAAAGTTACTTTTAATCAACAAAGAGTCCTGTTTAAAACAACCAATGAAACTGCACGAAATCTTGATACAGATGATATAGACTATTATTGTAAAGAAAAATTAAGAGGTGAATAAATGTGGTAAATATACAACCGTTGGATAGAGTGGCCTTTGAATTTGGTCCGCTTACAGTCTATTGGTACGGTATTATTATTGGAACAGGAATTGCTTTAGGCTGGTTGCTTGCAACAAGAGAAACGAAAAAATTAAAGCTTCCTCAAGATCTATTTGCTGATTTATTGCTTTGGGCGGTTCCGATCTCAATCATTAGTGCAAGAATTTATTATGTATTATTCCAATGGGACTATTATTCACAAAAACCAGGTGAAATAATTGCTATATGGGAAGGTGGCATTGCCATTCATGGAGCGATTATTGGCGGGGTAATTACTACTGTTGTCTTTGCCAAGAAAAGAGGTATTTCTTTTTGGAAACTGGCTGATATTGCAGCTCCAAGCCTTATACTTGGTCAGGCAATTGGTCGCTGGGGAAATTTTATGAATCAAGAAGCACATGGAACAGAAGTAACAAGAATTTTTTTAGAGAATTTAAATCTTCCAGACTTTATTATTAATCAAATGTATATAGACGGAGCGTATTATCAACCTACTTTTTTATATGAATCACTATGGAATCTATTAGGGTTTGTTTTATTACTTATACTTCGCAAATTTAATCCTAAACAGGGGGAAATATTCCTTTCATATGCTATATGGTATTCAGTTGGGAGATTTTTTGTAGAAGTATTAAGAACAGACAGCCTGATGCTCACGGAATCATTACGAATTGCTCAAGTATTGTCTCTGGCTTTAATCGCTGTATCTATCTTGCTCATTTTATATAGAAGATGGAAGGGGTATTCTAAATATAAATATACGGAGTAATGGTTAAGTTCGATTAAGGAGGTCAGTGTTTATATTTCACTGATCTCCCTAAGATAAAAGCTTTATAATATAGTTTTTGATATTTTATTTAAAACGTTCGCATCTATTCCAAATTTACACATGGCATCACAGTCACAGCGAAGATCAGAGAATAGCACATAAGAGATGCTACACATTTGCTCATGTTGAAATGAGGGACGAAGCAGTTGAGCTTGAATTTCTTTTTCACGCTTATTAGGTGCAACTAGATAAAATTTGCAGTTTTGATGATTCATAGTTAATGCTAAGTCATAAAGTCGTAGAATACCAGAATAAATGGAGGTGCTTTTCTCCACTTCAAAAGCACAAACAATAGAGCCATTCTGATCAATCCATAGTACATCTATTAAAGAAATCGTATCTCTAACTTGAAAAGGAATATCATCGGATAGACCTAACTGCTGCATTGAAAATTCACCTAGTTTTTTTTGATTCCATTCCCGTTTATGATCATTTCTGGCAATCCAAATATGATATCCGAGAGAAGAACCTAGAGTAGCTAGATGATATTGCATTTCAGTATGATCATGGTTTTCGATGCTATCATTTACTACATCTTTATGTCTTTTTTTATTGTTTTTTTCACGCTTTTCTAGTTGATTTAGTACTACTTCATGATTCTCAGGAATTACGATTCGTGTAATCCCAATTTCAAAAAACAGTCCTGCAACTGCGCCAAGATCCTTTGAAAGCAGAGATCCATGTCGCTTGTTGAAATCTAATATTTTTTCTCTCATGCGTAGGTATTCTATCCATGAACCCAATTTCACCTTTTCTTTAAATAGACTATTAAAACCATTAACAATGGCTGTATTAAAAGGCGGAAAGATGGTTGGGTGAAGGAAGTATAAAATATTAGCCACTGCGGGTCCAAGTCCCTTTATCCCTATATGATGAAGTTTTAATATCTCTTCGAGTAACTGTTTTTCATTTGTATTTTGCAGACAGCTTTTTAGAAATCTGGCAAACGCTTTTTTATTATCTTCATTTTCATAAATATCAGGAATTCGAAGTTTAGGTTTCCAGTAAAATGCATGTGCGGCGCCTTCAAAAACTTGTTTTTGTTCAGCTATGGCCGTGACCACAACCTCAAGTGAGGAACCCTTAAAATCATTACCAAATTCATTCTGTTCAATCTCTTCAATAACTTGCTTAATTCCATTGCGTATTGTCCTAAAAGCTTTTAGTCTCTCATCGTTGTTAATAAACCATGTTTGATAAACAGATTCTATATCGGTACGGTATTCTTGGATAATTTTTTTAAAATAGCTGTCCATAGGATACTCCTTAGCATAAAAATATAGGTATTTTTTTATTGTAATTCTAATATATGCAGAATTTGTGCAGTTTTTTTGCAAAAGGAAAACGCCTTGAGAGGCGTTCGTGATTACTCCATTTATTCGTTTTCTGCTGATGCTTTTTCTATTAAAATGTTATTTTTCCATATTGTAATTTTCATCAGGGTATTCCAAGGGATTTCAAGAAATCTTCTAATTTCGGCGGGGATAGAGATTTTTCCATTACTTAATATGCATTGGTTTAATGTCGGATTGCACTCCTGCTTTATGACTTTAATAGTTGTGCAGTTGTAATCAATATATAAAGTATCACCATTTACTACATGAATCTGCTTCAGCAGTTCCCTTGGAAGGTTAATTTGCCCATTTTTTGATAAACGTCTATAGTACAAAATATTCACCATCCTCATTATCTGTTTCTTTTCTTCATCCCACCGGTAACCAGTAGCCTGAATAAGCACTAAATGTAACTATACAAATAAATTATGTAGAAATCATGCAGAGAAAATATTTTAATCCTGAAAATACTTTTAAATTATGGATAATCCTTATCTGCATATCTTTTTCATATATAGCTACTAGAATAGGTATAACTGGTGAAACGATTTATTAATAGGGAGAATTAATATGTTGTTAAGTGTTTTCGTTGTTGGTTTTATTCTTTTTCTTATGCTTCTATTTTTCTTATATAGACGGAGCGCAATAAAACTTTTGATTAGTAGTTTATTAATTTTGACTACTCTGATCTATTCAACATTAATTTCTATTATTTTGAAAGAGGGAGGGAAGGATTTTTTTGAAAGGATGTTTTCGAATGATTTCGCACAAGATGTGGAAGCACCTATAGAAAAAATGAAGGGTACACAAATTAATGCTGTAGTTATTAAGGATCGTGTATTAATTGATGCTCCTATAATTAAACAGTTCCCAGAGTTGCCACGAGGCTGTGAAGTTACAAGTCTTGCAATGCTCTTACAGTATAGAGGGATTGAGACTGATAAAATGGAGTTGGCTGCAAAGATAAAAAAAAATACCACTCCGTTATCGGAGCAGGGTGGGGTTATCTATTGGGGGAATCCAAATAAAGGTTTTATTGGTGATATGTATTCGTACAATAATCCTGGATACGGTGTTTATCATGAAGCGGTTAAAGAATTAGCTGATCAGTACCTTCCTGGAGAAATAGTGGATTTGACAGGGAAAGAATTTGAAGAATTAAAAACATTTTTGTCGTTAGATATTCCAGTATGGGTTATTACAAATACAACTTACAAAACACTTCCGGAAACATCGTTTGAATCTTGGAAAACGCCAGAGGGAGATATTAGAATCACTTACAAGGAACATTCTGTATTAATTACGGGATATGATGATCAAAATATATATTTCAATGATCCAATCAGTGGGGAAAAAAATAAAGCAATTTTAAAGGAAGATTTTATTGATGCTTGGAAGCAAATGGGGAGTCAGGCTGTGACATTTTTGCCTGAACAGGAGTAATTATTATGTAATGACATAGAAGATGAAGTAAGGGAGCAAGTTTTGCTCAGTAGTCGAAAAAAACTGCAGAAATATTATGCTTTAAATAGTATTTTTGTTATGTTTCTTGCTGTGATGTGTAAAGTGGTTCATAGACAATAGTTTAGATGGGAATGATTTTAAGGAATTTATTATATTCACTGTCTAATATAAGAGTTTATAAGCTGATCATATTGATCGGCTTTTTATTTTTCAAGGAATCTATTATATTGAAATATAAATTTGATTATTTTGTAATGAAATTGAAATGGAAAACGCTGAGTTTCTCCATAAATCGATGATATTTTCATTAAGTAACAAATGGATGATAGAGAAAATGTGAGTCATATTACTTCTTCCGCTCAACAAATTTAATTAGATTATTAGGTTAAAACTCTAATAGTTACGAAGAAGAATATTGCTTTTTGCTAACTCATCAAGAAATATCTTCGTTTTAAAAAAAGGAGGAAATTATTTTGAATAGAAAGAAAAAATTTTTTTCACTCATAGCAGGTTTGTCTTTAGCATCACTCACTTTTGGAGTAGGAAATACAGAAGCTGCTTCCTATACAATACAAAAAAACGATTCATTATGGTCCATCGCCCAAAAATATGGTACAACCGTAAATGAGCTAAGAAGAACAAATAATTTAACGGGTACAATAATTTACCCAAACCAAGTGCTGGAAGTTACTTCTAATTCAACTGTAATTGCGGCATCGACAACCGTTACTTCCACTTCGTACACGATTAAAGCAGGTGACACTTTATCTTCAATTGCTAGAAAATTCAATGTATCCGTTGATAACTTAATGTCTTGGAACAATTTAAATTCATCATTAATTTATGCAGGTGATACCATAAAAGTCAACGGTTCATCAAATCAGAATTTTGTTGCAAATTCTTCTACCAGTACAGCAAATATACAACCAACACCTTTAGTGGGTTACGATGTAAATAAAGTAGTCAGTGTAGCTAAAAGTTTAATTGGCACACCATATGCTTGGGGTGGAACAACTCCAAGTGGATTTGATTGTAGCGGGTTCGTTTATTATGTATTAAAACAAGCTGGAATGGATATTAACCGTCTAACTGCAGAAGGATATTATAATCGCTCATATAATGTGGACAAGCCAGCAACAGGAGATCTTATATTCTTTGAAAATACTTATAAATCCGGTATCTCAGATGTAGGGATATATCTTGGTAATAATGAATTTATTTCTGCCTCTAGCAATGGGGTCTCCATTAAAAATTTAAGTAATTCCTACTGGAAATCACATTTTAATAGTATTAAGAGATTGAAATAATTAAATAAAATAGACTGTTCAAAAAAGGATGGAAGGAGACAATTAGAATGGAAAAGGTAACTCTATGTGTTCAGGGTATGTCTTGTGGATATTGTGTTAAAGCAATCGAAGGTAGCGTTGGTGAATTAAAAGGGTATCTAACGTTAAGGTACATCTAGAAAATGGCACAGTTAATGTTGAATACAACACTGATAAAGTCACACTAGAAATTATTAAAAAAACAATTGATAATCAAGGTTACGATGTGAATTAATTGTAACAAAAATGCGGTGATTATACGATCACCGCATTTTTTGATTGTGGAGAAGTACTTAAAATATGGTTCAAACCTATTTTCGGTCAATCTCTGTATTTGCAAAATGCTACAGATTGCAATAGGTGTTGGGATATCCACTATGCAGCTGCTTTTTCTATTGCTCTTTTCATTCCTTGGGTCACTTCAGTCAATACAAGCTCTGCTCAAAAATTTCCAACTTTTTTCACACAGTAATTTATCCTTGTGTAGAAGTTTTAACAAAGTGTATTTTTAGTAATTTATAAATATTATGAATGGCATTATAAAAGTAAGAATAATTAAAATTATCAGCGTTTAATTTGTTTCTCCATTAATTCTTCATATTTTTGTTATATATTTTAGAAAAAGGAAATGTATTACTTCATTGAAAGGTTGTGATGTAGGCAAGAATAATAAGATAAATAATACCCAGTTTATTTCATAAGTAAAATGGACTATTTTAATAAAAAAACACTTTACATAGGGTAGGGGGGTACCCTATAATATAAATGTGAGAAGTGGTAAAACAATATCATGTAAAGAGTTGATCAATATATTTTTATTCAAAATACTTATTAGGAGAGGATATGAAATGGAAAACGTCATTTTAAATGTTCAAGGTATGTCTTGTGGTCATTGTGCTAAAACAATCGAAGGTAGCGTTGGTGAACTGAATGGAATTGTGAAAGTTAAGGTTTTTCTTGAAAAAGGAAGTGTAGAGGTTGAATTTAACCCTGAAAAAGTAGCATTGGAAAAAATAAAGGAAGCAATTGAACTTCAAGGATATGATGTAAAGTAATATGTAAGATAGACGACGTGCTAGAAATAGCGCGATCTTTTTTATTAAAAATATACCCCGTATAGGTATATGGAGGGGTTGGTGAGAATTTAAATGAGCTTCATTGATAAAATAATTAAGAACTTAATTGAACAACGCTTATAAAACTATTTCAAGATCCGAGCTAATGAGAAGATTAACTCCATGTGTACAGAATGAAATGAACTTGAAAGCTTAATTAAAGTTAGCATGGGCATGAAAAGGTTGAAAGTCATTGAAACATGACTGGAGGGAATAAGCTATGTCAGGACAGAGTAGTGTTAAGATGCAAAATATCTCAGCTGATACGGAGTATATAACTTTAAGTATAACAGGTATGACCTGTGCAGCTTGTGCAAGCCGGATTGAAAAAAATATGAGTAAAGTCCCCGGTGTTCATAAGGCAAACGTGAATCTTGCGACAGAAAAGGCATCCATCGTATTCGATCCTTCTAAAGCAACAGTTGAAGAGTTAATAGCAAAAGTAAAAAAGACTGGCTACGGTGTGCAAGAAGAAAAAGTTCAATTAAATGTTATTGGCATGACTTGTGCAGCTTGTGCAACTCGCATTGAAAAAGGACTTAATAAAATTGAAGGAGTAACAAGGGCAACAGTTAATCTCGCAACAGAAAAAGCTAGTGTCGAGTATATTCCTGGAAATGTTAATGTTGATCAATTAATTAATGCTATAAAAAAAGCTGGATATGATGCAAAAGTTATTGATGGGACAGACGAAGACTATGAACGTAGTGCCAGAGAAAAAGTATATAAAACGCAAAAAATGAAATTTACTATTGGGGCCATTTTATCCATTCCATTTTTAATACAGATGATTTCGGATTTTTCAATGGAATATGGCAATGGCGGATTCTTTCATATGAACCCGTGGCTTCAATTTTTACTAGCCTTACCAGTCCAATTTTATGTAGGGGGACATTACTACCGAGATGCTTTTAATGCTGTACGTGGTGGTAGTGCAAATATGGCTGTGCTTGTTGTACTGGGCACCTCTGCTGCATTTATTTACAGTTTAGTTGTTACAATGATGGGAACAGGACAATTCTTATATTTTGAAGCTGCAGTAATTGTTATGACTTTAATTATTCTTGGGAAATTACTGGAGACTAGAGCAAAAGGTCAAACATCTGAGGCTATTAAAACACTCATGGGACTTCAGGCTAAAACAGCCAGAGTGGTACGAAATGGTGTTGAAATGGATATACCAATTGAAGATGTTCAATTGAGTGAAATTATCTTTGTTCGTGCAGGAGAAAAAATTCCAGTTGATGGCGAGATTATTGAAGGAAGTACATCTGTAGATGAATCAATGTTAACAGGTGAAAGTATGCCTGTAAGCAAAAAAGCTGGTGACACCGTGATAGGAGCCACAGTAAATAAACATGGTTCTTTTACATTCAAAGCAACAAAAGTTGGAAAAGATACGGCATTATCGCAAATTATAAAGCTGGTTGAAGAAGCTCAAGGTTCAAAAGCACCTATTCAGCATCTTGCTGATAAAATTTCAGGTATATTTGTTCCAATTGTTATCATAATTGCTTTAGTTACATTTGCTATTACCTATTTCCTTTTAGGGTTTACACCTGCACTTGTCAGTACAATCTCAGTTCTTGTAATTGCATGTCCATGTGCATTAGGGCTGGCAACACCAACTGCTGTGATGGTTGGAACTGGAAAGGGAGCAGAGAACGGGCTTCTAATTAAGGGAGCTGAACACCTTCAAAATTCACAACGCGTTACAACAGTAGTCCTAGATAAGACAGGTACAATTACTAAGGGTGAACCAGATGTTACTGATATCATTACTTATGGAAATTATTCAGAGGAAGAACTGTTGAACATTGCAGCCTCAGCTGAAAAAGGTTCGGAACATCTACTTGGAGAAGCAATTGTGAATAATGCAAAAGAAAAAGGTTTACAGCTTCAAGACGGAAGGAATTTTACTGCTATTCCCGGCCATGGAATTCAAGTGGAAGTTGAGAATCAACTTGTATTAATTGGTAATAAGAAATTAATGATAAAGAATAAGATAGGAATAAACGACATTTTTGTGGAAATGGAAAAACTTGAGAGTGAAGGGAAAACGGCTATGATGATGGCTGTTAACGGTAGTCTTGCCGGAATCATTGCAGTAGCAGATACAGTAAAGGAATCATCTTCAGAAGCGATTAAGCGTATGAAAGATTTAGGTATTGAAGTGATTATGATTACTGGTGACAATCGACTTACGGCTGAGGCTATTGCAAGACAAGTTGGAGTCGATCATGTGCTTTCGGAAGTTTTACCGGAAGATAAGTCTGCAGAAGTTGAAAAGCTAAAAAGTGAGGGAAAGGTAGTCGCGATGGTTGGGGATGGTATTAATGATGCTCCTGCACTTGCTGCGGCAGATGTAGGTATTGCCATTGGTACAGGGACAGATGTGGCAATCGAAGCAGCTGATATTACTCTAATGAGAGGCGACTTGATGGGGATTGTTGATACACTTCGTTTATCAAAAGCAACAATGAGGAAAATACGACAAAACCTTTTCTGGGCGTTTGCATATAATGTGGTACTGATTCCTGTTGCGGCATTAGGTTTATTAAATCCAATCCTTGCAGGTGCGGCAATGGCATTTAGTTCTGTATCAGTTGTAGGTAATACATTGTTTCTTCGTAAATGGCAACCAGTGCGTTAAATTAAGACGACCCAAGAGGGTCGTCTTTTTAGAGTCTATTTAAAATTATATTTGTAATGTGAATATAGAAAAATGCACAGAATCTGCAATTGTTTTGGATATACTATAAAACAAAAAAGGAGGAATGTGGTAATGAAGAAAGGAAAATTGATTCTTTTATTTACTTTAATGACAGCTCTATTCTTAGTACTTGGTGCTTGTTCTAACGATAACACTGGTACGACGAACACAAACGAGAATCAAGATAATATGAATATGGATTCTGATTCTCAAGAAAGCATGGATCATAGTGATATGGATATGTCTGGTTCTGGTGAAGTTCCAGAAGGTTTGAAGGTTGCAGAAAATCCAACTTATCAAGTTGGAAGTAAAGCTATTATTGAATCCGATCACATGGAAGGGATGAAGGGTGCTGAGGCAACTATTGTAGGAGCTTATGATACAACAGCTTATGCAGTTTCTTATACACCAACAACAGGGGGAGAAAAAGTCACGAATCACAAATGGGTCATTCATGAGGAACTGGTTGATGCAGGAGAAGCCCCTTTAGATCCAGGCGCAGAAGTAAAAGTTAATGCATCCCATATGGAAGGGATGGATGGGGCAACAGTTGAAATCGATACAGCTGAGCAAACAACAGTCTATATGGTCGATTATAAATCAACTACAACCGGAGAAACAGTGACAAACCACAAATGGGTAACAGAAAGTGAACTATCACCTGTTAAATAAAAATTTATTCTATAGGTTGAAGAAAGTAAAGAAGGAATTGTGAGAAAGGAATTACCAGGATTTTCAATATATATTGGCAAAACTTGTACTCAAAAGCGAGAAATAAATATAACGAACTCCATAAGGGAAGAAAAAATGATTAAAACTAAGGAAAAATAAGCAAAGAAACCAATCTGCTTCACATTAAGCAGGTTGGTTTTTTTTGTTGAGACCATAGAGCTTTTGAAAATGCATAAATTCTGCAAATCATTTTGCTAGTATTTAATAAATGTTTCACTAAGGATATATGAGTTTTATATAAATAAAAGAATAGGTGAACCTAATTGAAAAACGATAACAATGAAATCATTAGAAACAGATATAATCGTATTTCTGTTATATATGATATTATGGACCGAATGATTAAGGAAGAGTGGAGAAAAGACTTATTATCACAGGTTACGGGAAAAGTCCTAGAGGTTGGAATTGGAACGGGAGCCAATTTACCGTTCTATCCTTCCAATATACAAAGTTTAACCGGTGTTGATTTTAGTAGAGGGATGTTAAAATATGCGAGGGAGAAAATTGAGGAAAACATTTGTGAATTTCCAATTGAATTAGTGGAAGCAGACATTCAAAAGATGCCTTTTCCCGATCATTCATTCGACTCTATTGTTTCAACCTGCGTATTTTGCTCAGTGCCAGATCCTCTCTTGGGACTGAAAGAACTTACAAGAGTATGTAAACCTAACGGACATATTTATATGTTAGAGCATATGCGTAGTGAAAACAGGTTAGTGGGTACTGTAATGGATATACTTAATCCCTTAACAGTTCGTCTGTGGGGAGCTAATATAAATAGAAAAACGTTAGAAAACATAAAGTATTCAGGTCTTAACATTGTGACTGATACACCTTTAATGAGTTCAATTATGAGAAGTTTAACAGTTTCGAAATGAACTACATCTGCAGAGATTTAAGCTTGGCTCCTGTTTCATCTTGTAGTGGTTTTAATATGTTATTCTTATCGGGTTCTTAGGCTCAAGTTATACTGTTTATCTTATAGGAAATAAGGAATCGATTATACAACGAGCGCCTTATTATGTATTTATTATTAACTATTGCAAACATCAATTTAAATTCATTACCAATGATGCATCGAGTATATCAAAAGGGAGGGAAAGACTATGAATAATAAAGCATTTGTAGCTATTTTGGCAGTTGGATTACTTCTAACTGCCTGTAGTTCCTCAAATGAAATAAAAGAATCACAGGAAATGGATGACAATTATAATATTGAGCATGTACATGGTCTTGCTTACTCGTCAGATAATTCTATCTATATAGCAACCCATGAGGGATTAATTGTTTCTTCAAACGAGGGTGAAAAGTGGAAATTTGCTGGAGATGCTGATTTAGATTTAATGGGTTTTCACATTCAATCGGATGGAACAATGTTGACAAGTGGACATCCAGGTGAAAATTCAGATTTACCAGATCCAGTGGGATTACTTGAAAGTAAAGACAACGGTAAGAATTGGGAAAGTATAGCATTAAAAGGAGAAGTTGACTTTCATTTACTGACATCTAACGAATCTAATCCTGCAACTATTTATGGTGTTATTCAAATGGAAAGCGGTAATTTTGAATCTGGCATTTATAAGAGTATTGATAAAGGAATAAGTTGGGATAAGTTGGGGGTTTCAGGTCTTCCAAAAGACTTACACGAGATTTATGCACTAGTTTCATTATCAAATAATGAAAATGTTCTAATTGCAGGAACTAGTGAAGGGGTCTTTAGATCAGAAGATGGAGGACAAACGTGGAAAATCGCTGATGAGAATCGAATTATTACAGCTATATCAGCAGTTCCGAATTCAAAAGAGCTTATTAGCTACTCTATCACTGAAGAAGAGGCTGGAATGATGAAAAGTGAAGATAATGGCCTAACATGGGAGAAAATTAGTCTTGATCTTGGAAAGGATGCTGTAGCATACTTTGCTGTTCAACCAAACCAAACTAATAAAATGGTAGCTGTGACATTTGAAAATAATTTATTGATTAGTTCAGATAACGGTCTGAATTGGAGGGAAGTAATGGAAGGAGGTAAGCTGAAAAATTAATACAAGGTCGGTTATTGATGATTAAAAGGGAAGAAGTGTTTCTTCCCTTTTAATATAACTTGGGTTCTTTACGGATTTTAAATTAATACAAAAGAAGAGAAGTATAGATAAAAGTAAACGATCTGGGCTTAAAGTGATTCAAACTCTGAAGAGTTTCTTGATATTTTTACGTTTTGTGAACCTTGATATATTTTGCGGATGGAACGTTTGAAATTACATTTAATTATTTTTCCTTAATGCGAGCCTTACGGAAATGTAAACAACTATCCCAAGAATGAAGTATTGGATAAGTGTTACAAAGAGTCCCAATCCCATCATTCCAAATCCGTATCCCATCATCTCTATCACCTACTTATAGGTTAGTATTCATCATATTTTCCTGATTTGTACCCTGCATCATGTTCTCATTTTCCATCATGTTTTCTGCATCAGTACCCTGCATCATATCTCCGTTTTGCATCATATTTTCTGAGGAACTTTGGCATGAGTTATACATTTTTTCTTGTTCTTCAGCTGTTAAATTGGGATGCATTTTCTTAATATACGGTTTCATTTGTTCAAATGTATAAGCCCCGTTATTATCGGTTACTTGAGCAAATGTATATGTCCCTGCACCTAAAAGAAATGTTACCCCTAAAATTCCCACCACTAATTTTTTCAATTTCAACATCTCCTTTCTTGCTATTAGAATACTTCTTATTCATGGAGAACGTATGGAGAAGTTATGTGGAAGTTATGAAGATTGTTATCCCATTTGAAAATATCATAAGATACAAAAAAGGGGGTAAAAATATAGAGTGAGGTGTATATTTCCAAAAAGGAAAAGAAGTAGGGAAGGCAACAAATATTGTTTTCCCTGGCTAAGATCTACATCCTTCTACATCTTTGGAATAAATAATTTAACACCAATGCTAGAAACATAATTCCAGCTAATCCCCATTGCCATTGCGAATTTAAATTTAATACATAGACAACTGAATAGGCTTCAATGATTAAAGCTGGTATTTTACCAATTGTACTTGCAAATCCAAACCAAACTAAGTTCATTCGGCTTATTGATGCAGTAAGAGTAACCACACCAGAGGGTACAAAGGGTAGGATTCTAAGGAAAAGCACAATGAAGAAAGCCTCAATACCAGCTGATTTCTTCAATCTTTTAATAAACCGAAATCTATTTATATGGTTCTTGTTTAGAAGTTTACTAACTCCTTTCCGATAAAGAATAAAGCTTACAATGGCCCCAGCTGCTTCTCCAATGATTAGGAGGATTATTCCATACTTAAAGCCGAAAAAGCTAATAGTAGCAAATGTGATAAAGCTACTTGGCAGTACTCCGATTAGTGCAATAGCGATATTTAATCCAATGCTCACGAATGCAGCAAACACTAAATTTTCAGATAGTAATTCAAAAAGAATATGTCCCACAAGTGCTAATCCTTTTTAGTCCATTTATAACCAACGCCCCACACAGTAGTAAGTGTATCCTCAGCGGCGAATCCGGCTTTTCGAAGTTTGTCACGTAAGTTTCTAACATGCGAATCAATTGTCCGGTCTTCTGTAGAAACCCCATACCCCCAGATAGATGTAATTAAATGTTCCCTAGTAAATACTTTATTTGGATTCTGCAAAAATAAACTCATCATCGAGAATTCTTTTGGTGTTAAAGAAATTTCTTTTCCATTAAAATGAAGTTGAAAGGAATCTAAATCTAATGTGAGACCTGAAAAGAAAATCTTTCCTGTTGAACTTCCTTTTCGGCGTAATACGGCCTCTATTCTAGCGGTTAATTCATCTTCATCAAATGGTTTGGAAATATAATCATCCGCACCAATATTGAGTCCCTTTACGATATCTGCCTTATCACTCATAGCGGTAAGCATAATGATCGGAGTATCGCCCATTTTTCTGATTTCTTTACATGCTTCCAGTCCATTCATTTCAGGCATCATAATATCTAATAGAATTAAATCGACAGAATGCCCCTTTAAGTGAGAAAGGGCTTCAAACGCAGATTCCTTTTTTACGCACCGATACCCTTTTGGTGATAAATACAAGGCTAATAAATCGAGCATCATTGGCTCATCATCGACAAGTAAAATGGTTTTCATCTTCTCTATACTCCTTTAAATATGATTTCGAAAATAGTTCCTTCATTTTCCTTACTATTTACTATTATTTCAGCACCATGAGCATGAACTAGCTCTTTTACTATGGCAAGGCCCAATCCTGTTCCGCCAAGTGATCGAGTTCTGGATTTATCGACTCGATAGAAACGGTTAAAAATATAGGGAAGATCCTTCTCTGGTATTCCTTTACCGTTATCGCTAACAGATAAGTGGATGTTATTTTTGTCTTTCCATGCAGATAATTCAACATGACCCCCATCATGAGAGTATTTCATTGCATTATCAAGTAAGTTCAAAAGAATTTGCTCTAATCGCAATGGATCTGCCTGCAATAATAAGTCCGCTTCGCATGACATATTAAAATTCATCTGTTTTTCTTGAAATGCAGGCGTTAGTTTTTGCTTTATATTAGCTAAATATTTTTGCAGCGCAATGCTATCTTTATTAATAACAAATGAATTTTGGTCAATTTTTGCAAGTTTAAATAATTCCTCGATTAATTGCGACAAACGACTTGTTTCATCTATGATAATTTTTAAATATTTCTCTCTTTCTTCTTCAGATAAGTCTCGTTTATGAATAATATCAGCATACCCCTTGATATAGGTAAGTGGAGTACGCAGTTCATGAGAGATGCTTGCTAGAAATTCATTGCGTTCCTGTTTTAAGTAGTTTAAGTCTGTTGCCAGCAATTCAATTGAGTGTGATAAATCTCCTAACTCATCATCTGAAGCTCTCGGTAATGTAACGGAGAAGTTTCCTTTGCTAATTTGCGAGGTTGCTTCTTTCATTTTGATGAGTGGCTTCGTAATGGCTTTTGACAGAAAGATAATAATTATAAACGTGAGTATGACGGCAACCCAGCCAGCTAAAATAAAGTGTTCATTCAAACGGCCAATCAATGTTTTAATTGATGAGGTTGGCTGCAACATATATACATATCCTATTAGCTGTTCTTCTTTGGAATAGACTGGGCTAACTGTCGCAATATATGGTTCTTCAGTCCAATTATCTTCAATGATTTCCCCGCTTTTACCTATTGTTGACGAAGGTATTTGAATATACTTTTTTAATGAGAGAATTTCTGAGGATGAGTTTAATACTTCCCCATTTAAATCTGTTATGACCACATCTGTATCTGATTCTGATTCCATAAGAACAACGTGATCAATGGTGTCTTGATCAAAATGTTTTTCAAGAATAGCTCGATGTGAGTTTCCTCTAGCCTGAAGAGCCTGTAGTTCTTCTTGCACTCTCGTTTCAACAATGCTTTCATGAAGAAAGAAAAACATAAAGGTCATTAACCCAAACATAATGATAAAAAATATTACCCCAAGTTTAACGGAGAGTTTTTTCACTGTTATTTCCCCTATTCTCAATTAAGTATTTCTAGTTTACTTTAAAAGTTTGAAGAAATGATGCAGAAAATAAAGCATATTTCCCCTATTTATTAGGTTTCTTTTATCATCTCCATATATATTTATTTAGCCAATTATGCTGTGAAGCTTTACTCAATAGTTAATTTATTTGGAAGGAAGTACTCTCATGATAATGTGAGTTTTCCTTCATTCGGATATTTGTAATAATAAGCGAAAAAGTCGTCTGTTTAAAATTAGAAAAGTATGAAGAATATGCGCAGTCTACTATCTATAGATTTTCATATGATAGTAAAAAATACTATAAATGGATGTGAGAATATGAAAGAAAAAAAACTAAAAATTATATATATAATTCGCATACAATTGGTATATTTTGTTCTATTACTATTTATTTTTCTAATTCCTGTCCTTGTTATTTTTATAGATATGAAAGATCAATTCTCATCATCTATTTTTAATAAAACTAGCGAAAATATATCTTCAGATTTTTTTATTTATCTAATGTCCAGTGAAATTGCACAACTTAAAATAGTTGCTGAAAAAGAGAAGAAGCCATCTGTTTCCCGAATCCTGTTTACGTCAGGAACAAATATTTGGCCAGAAGATGTGAGAACATTTCTTGGAAGGGAATTACCTGGCTTCTACTCGTTTAACACAGAGATAGCAGTTGCGGGAACAGGAACAAATTTGACAAGTTTACCTATAGAGTCGGCACCACCAATTGAGGTATTGTTAAAAGAACGGGAAGTAGCAGAACAGGAATTAGCTTCTAAAACATCTCCAAAAAAGGAAGAGTTGACGTTACCGAATAAAAATGTAGCATACATTTATCATTCACACAGTTGGGAGGCATTTTTGCCATTACTAAACGGAGGAACTAACTTAAATGAGGCAGCAAGTTTTAATGAAAATGCTAATGTGATAGGGATTGGTAAGAAGCTAAAGGCAGAACTTATTGAAAGAGGGATCGGAACAAGCCAAAGCACTGCTAATGTAACAGAGGAATTGAAAGAGAAGAATTGGAATTATAATAATTCATATCAACTGTCGAGAGAATTAGTTCAAGAGGCTATTTCAACAGAACAATCTCTTACATATTTATTCGACATACACAGAGACTCACAGCCTAAGAAAATAACCACTATCATAATTGATGGAAAATCATATGCTAGATTATTCTTTATTGTTGGAAAGGAGAATAAAAATTTTGAGGAAAATTTGCATTTTGCAAAAGAATTAAATCAAAAACTTGAAGAAAAGTACCCAGGTATAAGTAGAGGGGTTTTTATAAAAGGTAAAGATGAAGGGAATGGAGTTTACAATCAAGACTTAACAAATAAATCAATGTTACTTGAATTTGGTGGAGTTGAGAATAATATGGAAGAACTGAATCTTTCTGTTGAAGCCTTTGCTGATGTATTTAGTGAATACTATTGGAAGTATGAGGAAGTAAGTGAAGGGATACATCAATAAGTAAAAAACAGGGCGGTTACTACATTTTACACATTATGAGATATTTATGTACCATTGTCAGATTCGTGAACACGAGATGCGGGGATGATGGCATTTAAAGAAGAAAAGAATGGATTTAGAGGAACTTAGCAACATGCTTAACGGGCAGATGCTTTCACATATAGAGTATAGTGAATAAATTAACTGCCCGTAAAAGTCTGATGACTGCTGCTTAGCAGAATATATCGGGGTTACCGTAATAATTGGTGCTTATATTGCTGGGATAGCTTAGTATATCGGGCTTCAAACACGAAGTTTTTGAAAAGGTTGAAACAATTAATTATCCTATATTTGTGCCCATTTCTTTACATCTGCAATTAT
This sequence comes from Niallia sp., assembly GCF_031978665.1. NCBI lineage: Bacteria > Bacillati > Bacillota > Bacilli > Caryophanales > Bacillaceae > Niallia > Niallia sp. Next base: position 27,014 of record NZ_DALZDK010000046.1, read on the forward strand.
TCTTATCTCTAGTGTTATAGGTTATCCCATCGATAACCTACTGACCAAACAGTTAGTAAGTGTTGATCAATCGGAAAATGATGATCTCTTAGTTTGTCTCTAATATTTCTCACATAAGAATGTACTGTTCGCGAATGAATAGCTCTACTATTTCCCCAAAGTGCAAGAATCAATTCCTTATGTGTAATTACTCTGTTAGGATGATTTAAAAAATAACCAAGGATCATATATTCTTTAGGTGCAAGTTTTATAGATTGATCTAGAAATTTTATATCAAAAGATCGGTCACTCCAAGTCAATCCGTTTAATTGTACTTTTTCCAGAGTTTCATTACATCTTGTTATAAGAGCGTTAACTTTTGCAAGAAGAATTTCTTTATCAATAGGATTTATAAAGCAAGCATCAGCACCGTTTCTAAGTGCTTTAACAATTGTATCCTTTTGTCCAGTAGTAAAAACCAATATGGTGGGTATTGTGGAAACGTTACATATTTTATTTAAGAAGGTCCAATTAAACTCGTTCTTAGAAGAGGCTGAAATGAACAATAGATGATATTTATTATTTATAATGCAATTTAATACTTCAGCCTCAGAAGTCCTTTTAATATAATAAAAATGATCGTTCTTAAAGAAGAGATCCCAATTTTCAGCTGATTCTTTTTGATCGAAAATGACTACCTTTTTCACAGATACATCCCCCCTCAATGGTGTTTCTAGTATACAAATAAATTATGTAAAAACAGTGCAGAGAGTATTATTGATGGGGATTGCAATAGTTGATGTTGCACACAGAGTTATATCTTATTTCTGCATATTTTTTTTAACCTTTATTAGTAAAATAGGTTTTGACTATGGAATATATAAATTTCTAAAGGAGATTTCTATGTTTTTATTTTTTTATAACTGGGGAGTCAAACGGTAACATATTTTCCTGAGCAGAGTTAAGTAATAAAGAGCGTTTAAAATAACAAAAGGGAGAGAAAAGAATGTATGATCTTTTTAGTCAGTTTAGCTATTTTCTGGGTGAGCCTTTCCTTCGTTTAGCGAGAAGTAGTGAAGATGTTCCGCTTTTATTTGCTTTCATGTTAGGATTAGTTGGAGCTTTGGCACCATGTCAATTTACAGGAAATTTAGGCGCAGTCACTTTTTATGGAAATATATCTATTCAAGGTAGAATGCAATGGAAGCAAATATTTTTCTTTGTTTTAGGGAAAATAACCGTTTTTACATTAATTGGTCTATTTGTTTGGATAGTTGGAAATGAAGTTAAATCGGTATTGTCACTTTATTTTCCTTGGTTTAGAAAAATTGTAGGACCAATGTTAGTTTTTATTGGACTCTACTTGCTTAGCATCATTAAGTATAATAAATTCATTTCTTTAGGGGGAATTCCTGAAAAATTATTTAGGAAAGGCAATCTAGGAGCTTTTTTAATGGGAGTTAGTCTTACACTTGGATTTTGTCCGACTATGTTTGTACTTTTTTTCGTGACATTGATGCCTATGGCTGTAACTGTTTCATACGGACTGTTTCTGCCAAGTATTTTTGGACTAGGTACGTCTTTGCCATTACTATTAGCCCTTTTCTTGCTATGGAATTTCGAATTAAACGATTCTGTAATGAAAAAGACGGGAAGAAAGATTGGTTCGGTTGTTCAAAAAATAGCAGGAATATTTCTACTTGTTCTAGGAATGCTAGATACAATTACTTATTGGGGTATATAAGCTTAATAGGAAGTACTAATAATCATTCTGTTAGTCTGAATCTTAGAATGGTGCTTCCACGGAACTTTAAGGGATGATTTTTCAAATGCTTGAAATAACTTCTACAGAAGGTAATCTATGAAGAAATAAAAATGATATTAAAATAAATTGGTAAGCTGGGCTTATATGTGTGGGGAGAAGTTTACACATATAAGCCCATATTTAATCGATAGTATCTTGTCTGATTTTGTAGCTTGAAATAAAGTTTTATTCGATTAATTTCAAGGTTTATTTATAACAGTCTGTCTATTTTTAGACTTAATTGATTGTGTGAGACCTTTCCATAATATATGAAGCATGATAACTATAAGATATGCTTTGCCATTTAAATATTAATTATCTTCCAGAAAAAGTGAAGTTGATATTTATCTTTCACTGAATCTAGTAGAAATTGCCACTTTTGAAGCTGCAGCAAGAACTGCTCCATAAGAAAATCTCCATCCAAAACCCCTCTTCTCTTGCTAGTTTTCTTCATACGGTAAATGCTTCTTACTTTGTATCTTTACAAATTCGTAATAGATATATAAGTATTCAGTATCTTAGGAACAAAACCTTCGCGAATCCCCTGAATTTTATGAGGTCTGGGTCCCGCCAGATAATACAGGAGACGATTCAGGTTCAACAGAAACGGAACTAGGGAAGATTTTCATTTCTTGATGGCTTCTGTTATCCCAGTACTCCTTCAGTCAGTATAAGCTCTGCTCCAAATGCTTTTAAGAGTTTTCATCTTTCTACGCTCATAGTCTCTGGCATGACCAGAATGCATTGTATTGATAACCTTTAATAGCTGATATACTGCAGTACATTCCAAAAGAATACTATATACACATCTAGAGGATAATTTAATGAACTAACTATTAGTTTTATAAATCGTAAAATTAACACCTATTCAAGAGAGAGCTTTCTCCATAACTTCCACATAAGTTGCTCATAAATTCTACATTCGTGAGATGTAAGATGAAAATATGAAAGGAGAGATAAAACAATGATGGGATTAGGTCATGGTTTTGGAATGTTTGGAATGGGAGGTGGATCGATTATGATGATTTTAATAGTTTTGTTAATAGGTTACCTTTTCTATTTAGGAATGAACAATCAAAAAATAGGTATTCATAATAGCAACCAGCAAGTAACAAGTTCAAGTGCATTAGAAATTGCTAAGTCCAGACTTGCTCAAGGTGAAATTTCTTTTGAAGAATTTGAGCAAATCAAGAAAAGTATTTTATAAGAACTGCTATATATAAACTATTCAAAGGAGATTGAATTGATATGAATATTATTAATGGAATTCTAGCAGCATCATTAGCTTTTACTGGAGGAACAGGTTTAGCTTTATTTTCAGATAAAGATACTCCAAATCAAAATACAGTGATTCAAGAACAAAGTGGTAATTATGATCAAATGGTAGAAATGATGGAATCAGGCGATGTTGGAAGTATGCAAAAATACATGGAAGAAGGGAATATGAATTCTGACGAGATGCAAAAGCTCATGGAAGAAGGAAATATGAACTTTGGTCAAATGAAACCATATATGAGTGAAATGCATCCTAATTTAGATAATCAACAACACGAAGAAATGTACAAAGGGATGCACGGAACGGGTGGTTCTTCTCAAAGCAGCAACTTTAGAGGAATGGGAAATTTATAATTATCACTTCAAGCAGGTCGATAATGACCTGCTTCCCCAAAAATATGAATATTGGAGGAATCTAAGATATGTTTTTATTACTAATTTTAGCTGTGAGTTTTTATCTGTATAAAACGGGTGAACTACAGAGATTATTTAATCAAATTCAACCGAAAGAAACGAACAGCTCAAACGAACTAAAAGAGGTTATCGATTATAGATATGCATCCGGTCAAATCTCAACGGAAGAATACAATAAACTAAAAGAATTGTTATAAAACAAATTAACTAATTATACACACGAAAGGAGAAACTAAAATGATGAATGGAGGACATATGGGTTCCTTTGGAGGTAGTAGTGGTGGGTCTTATGGTTATAATGGAATTCCATCAGGGTTTAACTCATTTGACATGATGCTTAATGGATATTTTATGACTATTTTAATGTTTATTCTGATCGGGGTGGTTCTGTTCTTACTGCTGCTTAGAAACCGGAAACAACAAACTAGAGTTTCATCCATTAAAATGAATCATACTACAGTCATTAAGGCCGAAGAGGTTGCTAAGTTACGCTATGCCCGTGGTGAGATTTCACATGATGAATTTCAATCCATACTACAAACGATTAATAAGTAGGAGGTGAAATGAATGTTATACGTAATGATAGATGGAGATTCATTATTAGTTTGAATTTTACGGATGTTTTTTCTGAATCAACCCATTTTAATACTATTAAATGTGGCGACCAAATACATAAAGGTCGCCACATTTAATTTAAGAAGCCATTTTCCTACAAACTTCTGCACATTTACGGCAGGATTCTGCGCATTTTCTACAATGTTCAGCATGTCCATGTTGTTCACAAATTTTTCCGCAAGCATCACATATTTCAGCACAAAATAGGCAGATTTGTTTTGCTAAAGGACTATCTGATTGCATTGCTTGTGCTGCTAATGCACAAATATCAGCACACTCTCTGTTATAACGAATACATTCCGCCATCATTTTTACATCATCATCTTTTAAACAGGCATCATAACAACCATTACATGCCTCCATACATTCAAGACATGCCTTGATGCATTCTTCATAGGTCATTTGCATATCATAATCCTCCTTGCATTTAATACCGTATTATCATCTCCTTAAATAGTAAAAATATGAAAAATTTTTTAATCGTAAATTTATAATGCCGTCATATAGTTGTTGAGTTTCTTGCTTCAAATTCTTTTGGCTACATCTACAAAAAATTTAATCAATGTTCAATGAATTATATTAGGTCTTATTCTACTTTGAATTGACCCATCATTCCAGCATCTTCATGTTCAAGAATATGACAATGGTACATAAATACACCTGAATGATTAAAGGTAGCAATGGCTCTAACTTTTTCGCCCGGATAAACGAGAATGGTGTCTTTCCATCCCATTTCGTTTTCAGGTGGTGGATTCCCATCACGATCTAGAATTTGGAATTGTACGCCATGAGCGTGAAATGGATGAGCCATTCCACCCATCATCCCCATCCCACTATCATTGGAAATTTCCCAGATTTCTGTGTCATTCAGATTTACCTCTTCATCAATTCGGCCCATATCCATTTGTTTACCATTGATATTTACACTTGGACCCATCCCTTGAAAAACAAATTGTCTTGTTTTTACTGCACGATCAGGGTTTACTTTTTCAATGGTGGTTAACTTTTCAGGAATGGTGTATTCTTTTGGATTTTCACTTTTTATAACAAACTTCATAAACGCTGATCCTTGATTCAATAATTGAACCGTTTCTCCTTTTTTCAAATCTGAAAAATCAACAAGGATTTCTGCTCTTTCTGCTGGGCCAAGAACGATATTGTTCATTTCTGACGGCTTTTCAAGGAACCCGCCATCACTAGCAATTTGATAGAAGGTTTGGTTATTGCTGAGGTTTAATTCATAAACGCTTGCATTGGACCCATTCAATAAACGAAGTCTCACCATACCCCTCGGTACTTCCAAAAATGGATGAACTGCTCCATTTACAATCATTGTGTTACCCTGTAGCCCGTTCATAACATCGTGCATTCCCAACTCGTATTTAAAACTTCCGTCCTTATTAAATCTTTTATCTTGAATGATCAGTGGGACATCATTCACTCCATAGTCTTTCGGAATATCTAAACGATCAGAAACTTCATCCTCAATAAAAAATAATCCTGCTAATCCGTTATAGACCTGCCTCCCAGTTTGTTGCTCAGGGTGGGGATGAAACCACAAAGTAGCTGCTGGCTGATCTATCTTGAATTCCGGAGACCATGATTCTCCCGGTTGAATCCCTGAGTGTGGTCCGCCATCCTTGTCGCCATCAACTTCAAGACCATGCCAGTGGATAGTTGTTATGTCACTATCTAAATTATTTTTTACCTTTACAGATACCTCTTCACCATTACGAACCTGAATAACAGGGCCTAAATAATCGCCATTATACCCCATCGTCTTTGTTTCTTTTCCGGCAATAAACTCTTTTGTAGAGTTTTGGGCAGCTATTTGAAATTCCGCTTTATTTGGATCAGAATTTTTATCTTTTAATAATGGCGGTATAGGGAGAGGGGATTCTTCTGTTTTAATAGGTTGATCATCAGATGGCTGATTCATTGATAGATCCGGTAATTGACCGGGCATATCTCGACCTTGTATGAAAAAGAGAAAGACTCCTCCCAAGACTATTATGATACATGCAATGAAGATGCCGTAGTTTACTTTCATTAATTTTTCCTCCTTCATTTATTAGTTTGAACTTAACTAGTGTAATGCCGTACATAATATTTACTTTTTTAATAAAAATACTAAAAGAACATCTATTTATAAACTGTTTCAATGCTAGCTTTCCATAACAGATTTTAATTATCAGTATTATACGTAAAATTTGTTGTTTGTAACAGAAGTCACGATATAAAGGAGGAAAGATTAATGATGGGTTTCCCCGGAAACGGCATGATGGGAAGTTACTTTTGGGGTTTTGGACTTGTGGGATGGTTAATTAATCTTCTTGTTATAGGCGCTGTTGTCTATATTGCTGTTAAATTAGCATTAAAAAATAAAAAGGATTAAATAAATTATCCAAAACAAAATCTTTTCGAAAATAAAAACCAAAACAGGTGGAGGATTTTTATGGAATTCCATTATACAGTCATTACGAATAAAACAATTGATGCAGCTATATCATCAATTGAACAAAATTTAAAAGAAAATAAATTTGGCATCCTATGGCAGCTTGATTTAACTGCTACCCTACAGAAAAAAGGAGTACATAGTTATACTTCACCTTATCGAATACTTGAAGTTTGTAATCCTGTAGAAGCTGCACGAGTCCTTGGTTACAATGCATTAGTTGGATATTTCTTGCCTTGTAAGATAACTGTCTATGAAAGTGATGGGAAGACTAAAATCGGACTTCCAAAACCAACGGCTATGATTGGTTTGTTAAATGATCCCGAATTGAAATGCATTGCAGAGAGTATTGAAGAAATACTTATCAACGTGTTAGAAAAAAGTAAATAAGTGCCTTATTGGTAAGAAAACATAAAACAGGTTTGTGGAATGTTCTACAAGCCTGTTTTTTATTAATTTATAATCTATCTTGCTGATATATGTGATTTAACAGTTAGTATTATTACTCCCCAAGAATAGTTATATTCTAGGATGATGGCCTAATTTAAAGTTAAATGGAATCATTTTAAGCTTTACAATATTAACAGACGGTGTGCTTTCACTGTACATACTCAGTATGTAGTGTGTTTTTATTTGAGTTGTGTGGAATTTATGGAGATTATCTTTTTTATCAAAGAAGATGATAATATTCAATTAAGAGGTGATACCAATGACGAAAATTCTTGTAGTTGATGATGAAGCAGTAATTCTAGAAGTATTAGAGGCCTATTTTGAAAAGGAAGGATGGGAAATTCTTTTTGCTTCTAATGGAATTGATGCACTTAAAAAAGTGAAGGAAAAAAATCCAGACCTTATCGTTTTAGATTTAATGCTACCAGATATTTCTGGTGAAGAAGTATGTAGATTGGTTAGAAAAGTATATAACACTCCCATTATTATGCTTACCGCCAAGTCTACAGAGGATGATTTAATTAATGGAATCGTAATTGGTGCAGATGACTATGTAAGAAAACCATTTAGTCCAAGAGAAGTGGTCGTAAGAGTAAAAGCTTTACTAAGAAGAACACGGCAAGGGGTAAATATAACTCAGAGCAGCTTTAATAATCATAAACTTATAATTGATTACGTGAAAAAAGAAGTAAAGCTTGATGGTAACATACTTGCACTTACGCCAAATGAATATAAATTGTTAATTACCTTAGCGAATTATCCTGGAAGGATATACAGTAGGGCCGATTTGTTGGAAAAAATTCAAGAAGATGGTGCCTATTTTGAAGGATATGAAAGAAGTATTGATACTCATATTAAAAATTTAAGAAAGAAAATAGAAGATGATTCTCGTCACCCTGAGTTTATCATGACTGTCTTTGGAATGGGATATAAGTTTGGGGGAGAAAAAGATGAAGCTAACACTTAGGTCCAGAATTTTAATTTATCTCTTAATTGTTTCTTTTAGTGGTATATTTATTACAAGCTTTACGATATTTTTTGGCGTTGAAAACCAGTTTACCGATTATTTAGAGAAAAATAGAGAAGAAAATATTCAGTTAATTAAAAATAATGCACTGAAACAATTTAACGAGACAGGAGAGCCGTTCAATCAAAATTTGAACTATCAAATGCATGAACAGGCCATGTCGGAAAATTTATATTATAAACTTTATGATGCTAACGGGAACTTATTGCTAGATACCACTTCTGTGAGTTCCATGATAGGAATGATGAATGGTCATCATTCTTCCATTGATTTAAATAATTACGAATCATCTTCTTATCAACTAAAAAGCAACAATCAAACAATCGGGAACTTAACAGTCTATTATCAGGAAAAACTAATTGGTGAAGAGGTAGACTTTTTAAAATCAATAAAAAGAAATATTTATCTTGCAGTATTTGTTATTGTTATTTTATCGATCTTATTCAGTTTATTACTTTCTAATAGATTAACATCAGGTTTTAATAAATTAATCAATGCCATTATTGACATACGTAATCATCAATGGCGAACTAAAGTACCTATTGATGAACTGACAACAGAAATGAAGCCTTTAGGAGAGTCCTTTAACCAACTTGCGGAATCCTTGGCAAAAGAGGAAACGCTTCGAAAACAGTTTACAGCTAATTTTGCACATGAACTTAGAACACCATTAGCAACGTTAAGAAGTCATATTGAAGCTTTCCAAGATGGAATTTGGGAGCCAAATGCCAAAAGACTGGAACAATGCCATGAAGAACTGATGCGATTGGTGCGGCTGGTGAATGAATTAGAAAAATTAATGGCAGCAGAAAATCCTCAGATTAGATTGAATAAAACAAAACTGGAGGCTGGAAAAGTTCTATCTTTCATCAAGAATCAATTCAATCCGTTGTTTATGAAAAAGGGAGTCGATTTAAAGGTAGTACCATCGACTGAGCAAATTTATTTCTTAGGAGATCATGATAAAATCATTCAAATATTAACTAATATTGTAAATAATGCTCTCCAATATACACCGAAAGGAAAACAAGTTTCAATCCTTGTCAATAAAAAAAATGATCAAATTACTTTCATTATTAAAGATGAAGGGGAAGGAATTAGTGAAGATGATTTGCCGTTTCTATTTGAAAGATTTTACCGTGGAGATAAATCACGTGATCGAAAAACAGGTGGTATTGGGATTGGGTTGTCAATTGTAAAGGCGCTTGTAGAGGCTCATCAAGGAGAAATTAAGATAGAAAGTGAACTAAATGTAGGAACAGCCGTGGAAGTACAGTTTCCGAAGCAGTAGGGATTAAGCCAAAGGACTTAATCCCTTTTATTTCTTAACCAATTTAAAAGAAAATTTAATTCACATAGATTCTTCCTAACTTACTCATAAGATTTGTCAATGTTGTATCGGTTTTCTGCTATTTTAATACTTCGAATATGTGCATTGTCCAAATAATAGGCTCACCTACATAACCAGTAGAGTATCTTCTTAATTTAATCATTATTGATTTATAGGGACCATAAATTGCTTCGAAGTAACTTTTAAAACGTTCTGGTGTTAGTCCTACAATGTAAGGGATAACTGGATCATTGCAAACGTCCCAATAGAAGTGAACGACAGAATAATCTTCATCTATATCATACAGTTCGCACTGATTGAAATGAGATAAGTTATTTATAATATAGACAAAAAGCTTTTCAAATTCATTAATGAATTCGTGTGTGTACACTCCACCCCCAGCTTTAAAATCTTCTCTTGTAAGTAACTCAACTTTCGCATACCAAATTAGGCAGGTAAGCTCTGATATAACTAGGCAGAC
>NZ_DALZDK010000047.1:0-5734 GCF_031978665.1 Niallia sp.
AAGTACCCTACAGGTAGACTTTTTTTTAGTGTCTACTCTATAGGGTACATTTTACATTCAGCTAGGTTTTTTAAGGATATTATTGTACTTCTTGTTCTCCAGTTACTTCTCCATCAATAACAGCAGAAGTTTTGAATTCATCACTCTTATAGTAAACATTACCATCAACTTTTGCTGTAGCGTCAACAGTGAATCCGTTAGCTTCTACATAAACGTCTCCAGCAAATGTACCACCTTGAATTTTGAAGTTTTCACTTTGTACTGTCATTTTAGGAGCAGTTAAAGTGAATGAATCGATGATGTTATGATCGTCATCTTGTGTATATAGGGCAAGTTTACGGTAAATTGGATTAGCGGCTTCCCCTTTATCGTGGAATTCACCTGCAACAACAATGTCACTGTCTACTGTTAAATCTTGAAGTGTTGCAACAATCCAATTTCCGTCTTCACTTAATGCATTTATTAGTGGATCTGCTTCGTTAACGATAGAAGCCGTTGTTACAACATCTGCTGATTCTTCTGCTTTATTTTCTTCTTTTTTTGGTTCTGTGTCTGTATTTCCACAAGCTGTTAAAAGCGCTCCTGCTAAAATGGAAGCAAGTAAAACTTTTGGTGTAGTTTTCATGATTGGTTCCCCCTATATTGTCTTTTGTTTTATGTGAATCGCTTCACAATACAACATTATATTAACACACACTTTGTAGTTGTAGAGGGGGGAGGTGTGTCCAATTTGTGAAAGAAATAAGATAAAAATGTGACTTTGTTTCAATAGTCAGAAAATTCAAAAGGTGGTTCTGGAATTAAGATTTACTTCTGTAGAGATAGACCATAATAATCAAAAAAACAGGCGATCTAGGATGAGGAATAATTCTCATTCTAGTCCGCTTGTTTCATAATCTTGTTGCAATTATTTATTTAATTCATCCACTCAGGTTTCCCAAAGCCTTCAAATTCTTCATCAATTATTTTTTCGAATTCAGGTGATTCAACAGCAGCTTTAATATCTTTAGCAAATGTAGTATCTAAATCTTTCGTATTTACAACGACACGGTTTCGATATTGATCGAGCATATTTTCTAATTGAAGGGCATCTAATAAATTCATTTTTGCTGCTAGTGCGAAGTTTCCTGGAACAGCTGATAAATCCACGCTTTCAACTGCACGAGGTAATTGTGCCGCTTCAATTGTTTCAAACTTTAGGTTTTTAATATTTTTTGTTACGTCTTTATCAGATACAGTAAGTGGGTCAGCAGCTTCATCAATTTCAATTAAACCTGCTTCCTCTAGAATTAAGAAAGCACGGGCTGCATTGGTTGGATCATTAGGTATAGCGATTGTCGCACCATCTGTAATGTCTTCTAAACTGTCAAATTTATTTGAATAAATGCCCATTGGAGCAGTTGGAACAGAAATTAGTTCGGATAACTCTAAATTATTTTGTTCAGCAAAAGATTCCATGTAAATTTTATGCTGGAAAAGATTCGCATCAATGCTTCCTTCTGCTAATGCATTATTAGGTTGTACATAATCTGTAAACTCCGTAACTTCTACTTCATATCCTTTATCTTCAAGGATTGGTTTAATTGCCTTTTTTACCATGTCTGCATATGGACCAGATGTTGCACCGATATTAATTTCTTTTTTATCGCCTGTATCCGCATTATTTTTCTCTTCTCCACATGCACTAAGCACACTAAATGATAATAGTAAAAGAATTCCAATAAATATTTTTTTCATTTATCTTTTCCTCCTAAAAATCTTTATGATGTTTTAACGCTTATCCAATGTTTTTGAAAGTTTATCGCCAAAAAATTGAATGATTTGAACTAGGCAGATGAGAACAACAACAGTTGTAATCATAACTGTATTATCATAACGATAATATCCATATTGAATCGCCAAATCACCAACCCCACCACCGCCGACAATCCCAGCCATGGCTGAATATGCAATTAAATTGATAATGGTAATGGTAATACCTTGAATAAGTCCTGGTCTTGCTTCCGGAATTAATACCTGCCAAATAATCATCCATGGGGATGCGCCGATCGCAACAGAAGCTTCAATAACTCCTTTATCAATCTCTCGAAAAGCTTGTTCCACTATTCTTGCAAAAAAAGGAATGGCAGCAACCGATAGAGAAACGGAAGCGGCAGTAGGTCCTATGGTTGTGTTTGTAATCCATTTTGCTAAAGGTAATAACGCTATTAATAAGATAATAAAAGGGATCGAGCGAACCATATTAACAACAAACCCTACGATGTTTTTAAGAAAGGAGTTTTTAAGAAATAGCCCTTTATCCGTAACAAATAGAAGAATTCCTATCGGTAAACCCACAATAATGGCCACAACAATAGAGATACCAACCATATACAATGTTTCAAAAAAAGCAGAATTTAAATCAGGAAGTAATTCTATAATATAATTCCAATCAATACTAAGAGGCATGATGTATCACCTCCACGTTTCTGGTGCGATCTTTGATATATTGAATCGCTTTTGTAATCTCAGCATCGTCACCTGTTAATTCCATTATGAAAATACCAAGTGGATTGTTTTGAATATATTCGATCTTTCCATGTAGAATATTTCCTTTAACTTGATAGTGCTGAAATGCATCAGATATAATGCCTTCTTCTGCAATGGCTCCTTGGAAGGTAACTTTAATAATTTTTCCTTTTCTTTCTTCTAATAGATGGTTTGGTAATTCAAATTGAAGAATGCTATTAACAAAGTTTCTAGTGAGCTCCTGTGTTGGATTGGCGAACATATCGTATACAGGCCCTTCTTCAATAACTTTTCCGGCTTCCATAACAGCCATACGATCACATATATCTTTTACAACTTCCATCTCATGCGTGATAAGAACGATGGTTAACCCAAGTTCTTTATTTATTTTCTTCAACAATGCCAGAATGGATTTCGTTGTAGAAGGGTCAAGGGCAGAAGTTGCTTCATCACAAAGGAGAACAGTTGGATTATTGGCAAGCGCCCTAGCAATACCGACCCTTTGTTTTTGTCCACCGCTTAGTTGGGCAGGAAAGACGTCCTTTTTATCCGTTAACCCTACCATATCAAGCAATTCTAATACGCGTTTATGAATTTGTTTTGATGGTAAATTAGCTGCTTTAAGAGCAAAGGCGATATTTTCATAAACAGTTTTACTACTGACAAGATAGAAATGTTGGAAAATCATCCCGATTTTTAAACGGGCAGCTCTTAATTGCCTTTGATTTAACTTCGTTAAGGATATATTGTCGATAATAATTTCACCGCTCGTAGGCTTTTCTAATAAATTGAGACAGCGTAGAAGAGAGCTTTTCCCTGCACCACTATAGCCTACAATTCCGAATACTTCTCCTTTTTGTATGGTTAAAGAAACATGGTCTACCCCTACAACTTGTTCTTTCTTCGTAGCATATACTTTTACCAAATTGTTTATTTGTATCATTAGAAATTACTATCCTCCTTTTACATGAATTAAAAGATTGTTTCATACTGCTTTATTAGAGGCAGAAAAAGAGTCTGCAAAATAAAAAAACTTCTTTCATTTGAAAGAAGTATCGTATGCATATATCGATCTTATCTTTCAGAATAAGTCATTCTGCAGGAGTTAGCACCTTCCTTTAGGAAAGGAGGTTGCTGGATGTCATCGGGCCTGTTCCCTCAATCTCTCTTGATAAGTAATATGAAATTTTCACTAAATGAATAATAAAGCTAAAATACTGAATTGTCAATATAAATTTAAAAATATAAAGGTTCTGAAGTTTAGGTGTATCAATTCTTTTTACGCTATATTCTTTATGAAGATATATGATAGAATGGTTTCAGCAAAAAAATGGAACAAAGGGTGACAGAGTAATGAACAGTCAGGAAATGAATGTAGAATTTGTGCGATTATTAAATGAATGGGATCCTTTTTCAATAGGAGAAGGGAATTATGATACGGAAATTGCTGACAGTCTTCAAGCATTACATGATTTAGATTTAGAAGAAGATTTAGCGAAAGCTATCCAAGCTATTTATGAATTTTCTTTTGAAGAAGTCATTGCTATAGAGAGTTGCTTAGCAATCTCGAGTAAATTAATGTCTGTAAAACAAAGTGGTACTTGTTCTCTTTAAATTAAGCTGTTTTAGTAAAGTTTGTTGCTACCAGAGACAGTCTGATTAAACATTTGCTTTTCCGTTGGATACGTTTTAGCCTCATCTGTCTAGCTAATTCCTGTGGCTATGTGTATTCAGGCTGTATGGTTTTTATTTTGGGGGTTTACCTATATAAAGTATCATAGAAAAAAACAACCATTTTCATAACAGGATCCCAAAAATTAAATTTGAACGAAAAATTTAGTGATAATTTGGTATAATGAGAATATTTCAAAGCAAGCAGGAGGATGAACATGAAATTAACAGATAAAGAAATTGAAATTGCGGAAATTCTGGAAAAAGATGCGAGAATATCTGACGAAGATATAGCTAAAATGATTGGTGAAGAGTTAGAGAATACAAAAGCAATGATTGCTAAATTAGAAGAAGTAAATATAGTTGTGCGATATACATCTATTGTTGATTGGTCAAAAGTAGAAGGGCATGAAGGTGTTACCGCAATGATTGATGTCAAAGTGACTCCTAAAAGGGGCGTTGGTTTTGATGAGGTTGCTCAAAGAATTTATCGATTTAAGGAAGTTAAGTCTCTCTATTTAATGTCAGGGGCATATGATTTATCTGTGATTATTGAAGGAAAGTCCATGAATGAAGTAGCAAGATTTGTATCTGAAAAGCTATCGACCCTTGATTCGGTTATCTCCACTACTACTCATTTTATTTTGAAGCAATATAAGCATGATGGCACAATATTTGCACCGTCAGATGATGATAAAAGAATTGTGGTGTCACCATAATGAAGCAAACCAAAAGTTATATTGCACAAAAAGTAGAGGAAATGAAGCCATCTGGAATACGAAGATTTTTTGATTTAGCTTCCGGCATGGAAGGGGTTATTTCCCTCGGTGTAGGAGAACCAGACTTTGTAACTTCTTGGGCAACAAGAGAGGCGGCGATTTTATCGTTAGAACAAGGATATACCTCTTATACTGCGAATCCTGGACTTTTAGAGCTTCGCGAGGAAATTAGTCATTATATGCAAAAAAGATTTTTGGTTTCCTATAAGCCTTCTTCCGAAATAATCGTAACAGTTGGCGCTAGTCAAGCGATAGATATCGCTTTACGGGCTATTCTCAACCAGGGAGAAGAAGTAATTGTTGTGGAACCGTGTTTTGTTTCTTATGCACCATTAGTGACACTTGCTGGCGGGGTGCCGATTCCTGTTCAAAGCTTAAAAGAGAATGATTTCAAAATCAAGCCATTTCAGATAGAAGAGGTTATAACCGACCGTACAAAAGCAATCATGATTTGTTCGCCAAATAATCCCACTGGAACAACTCTTTCCAAAGAGGAGCTAGCAGCAATTGTAGCAGTAGCGGAAGAGCATGACTTGCTTATTCTTTCTGATGAAATATATGCAGAGCTTTGCTATGACGAAGAATATACAAGTACCGCGGCAATTGACGGAGCACAGGAGCGTACTATTCTTCTTTCAGGTTTTTCAAAAGGCTTTGCAATGACGGGCTGGAGGCTAGGGTTTGTTTGCGGACCAGAAGAATTAATCCAAGCGATGCTGAAGATTCATCAGTACAGTTTAATGTGTGCGCCGACGATGGCACAATATGCTGGGCTT
>NZ_DALZDK010000047.1:5748-35819 GCF_031978665.1 Niallia sp.
GAAGCATTAAGAAGTGGGCAAAATGATGTAGAAGAAATGAAGAAAAGCTACCGACGCAGAAGGAATTTTATTGTGCAGTCATTAAATGATATGGGATTAACTTGTCATGTGCCTGGAGGAGCATTTTATGCGTTTCCAAATATAACGGCAACGAAGATGACTTCTGAAACATTTGCTGAAAAGCTATTGATAGAAGAGAAAGTAGCAGTTGTTCCGGGGAGTGTTTTTGGAGAAAGTGGAGAAGGTCATGTTCGTTGTTCCTACGCTTCCTCTTTACAGCAATTACAAGAAGCAATGAAGCGAATGAAGCGTTTTGTTGATAAATATACCATGTAAACTAAAAAGAGGTGTTACAGAGGATTATCACAATTAATAAAATTGTGGATCCGTTGTAACACCTCTTCTCTTATGAAGTAACTTTCAGTTTTTGGTAGGATAGACACTTGCTTTTAGCGGGTATGTTTATACTTTTTTTGCTGTTAAATGTCAGTGAAAATCAACATAGAAAAGACAACCTCGTTCCATTAAAGATATAGTTTATACAAAAAAGAAAAGGGAATTATATCAGTAAGAAATAAATCCTTTTGTATAAATGCCGATAGTGTGATATAATCTTATAATGCGTATAAAAGGAAATATTAATATAAACAATTAGGAGTGTTCTCATGTCAGATAAAATCGAAGTTGGAAGTGTTATTACAGGAAAGGTTACAGGTATTCAGCCTTACGGAGCGTTTGTTTCTTTGGATGAAAATACACAAGGACTAGTTCATATCTCTGAAGTAACACATGGTTATGTAAAAGATATCAACGAATTTTTAAAAGTTGGAGATGAAGTGAACGTTAAAGTTCTTTCAATTGACGAAAACGCAGGAAAAATTGGTCTTTCTATCCGTGCAACGGAAGAAGCACCTGCACAGCCTGAAGCTGCTAAAGCAAAAAAACCTCGTGCTAAACGCCAACCAGCTGCTGCTGTCGTTGAAACAGAAAACGTACAAGGTTTTAATACGTTAAAAGATAAATTGCAAGAGTGGATTGAACAATCTAACCGTAACGATTTAATTAAAAAATAATTATTTTTATAAAAGGCTGTCCAGCAAGGCTATGGCTTCATTTAATTATGAAGTTCTGCTTTGAGGGGCAGTCTTTTTTTGTTTTTTCTTATAGTTTGTTTATAACTATTTTGAACTTCATGAAGCCATTCGGTAAAACAATGAATTTTTAGAAAATATCGACTAGAAAATCTATCCTTCTGCTCTGAAATCAGCTAAAGTTAGCATATAGGTCTTTACATTTCATATAACAAAATGGGGAGGATGATTGGATGGTACAAGAAATAAAATCTAAATCACTAATAGAACAGTCCGAAAGATATGGAGCGAAAAATTACAATCCACTACCAATAGTTATTTCGGAAGCGGAAGGTGTTTGGATTACTGATCCTGAAGGAAATAAATATATGGATATGTTAAGTGCTTACTCTGCTTTAAACCAAGGTCATCGTCATCCAAAAATAATTGCAGCATTGAAGAGGCAGGCAGATCGAGTTACTTTAACGTCTCGGGCTTTTCATCATGACCAATTAGGTCCTTGGTATGAAAAGATTAGTGCACTAACAAAAAAAGAAATGGTTCTACCAATGAATACGGGGGCAGAAGCGGTGGAAACGGCAATTAAAGCTGCTCGAAGATGGGCTTATGATTGTAAGGGAGTAGAAAAGGATAAGGCAGAATTGATTGTGTGTGAGGGGAATTTTCATGGAAGAACAATGGGAGCTGTTTCACTTTCTTCTGATGAGGAATATAAGCGAGGATTTGGGCCGATGTTACCTGGTATTAGGGTAATCCCTTATGGTGATATCAATCAATTGAAAGAAGCGATAACTGAGCATACAGCAGCATTCATTGTAGAACCAATACAAGGAGAGGCGGGTATTATTATTCCTCCGGAAGGATTCATAGAAGCAGCATATCAATTATGTAAGGAAAATAATGTCCTCTTTATCGCAGATGAAATACAAACAGGACTATCAAGGACAGGTAAATTATTTGCGAGTGAATGGTACGGGATTGAGCCGGATATGTATATATTAGGAAAAGCGCTTGGAGCTGGAGTTTTTCCTATCTCTTGCGTAGTAGCGGATGGGGATATATTAGGAGTATTTAATCCTGGTTCTCACGGATCAACATTTGGTGGAAATCCTATGGCGTGTGCTGTATCTATTGCTGCACTTGATGTAATTGTCGATGAAAATTTAACGGATCGCTCTCTGAAATTAGGCGATTATTTTCTGCAAAAATTAACCGAAATCAATAATCCGATTATAAAGGATATTAGAGGAAGAGGATTATTTATTGGAGTTGAACTAACGGAAGAGGCTAGAGCCTATTGTGAAAAGCTTAAAGAAGTAGGGTTATTATGTAAAGAAACGCATGAAACAGTTATACGCTTTGCTCCACCATTAACCATTACGAAGGAAGAATTGAACTGGGCCATTGAGCGTATTAAACAAGTATTAAACGTGAAAATTTAATAAATATATTTAAATAAAAGCTGACGGGGAGATAGATAAGAGTCAGCTTTTATCATGGATACGGAAATAAGGGGGAGCCTCTTCAATTGAATCTGAGTCCGCTGATATAAAATAAATACCGATATATTCACGAATAAATGATAGTCAAGTATACACATACTATTTCTCAGCTGCTTAAGCTTAATCTTTTGATTTTCATAGAAGTTTGTTTAATAATAAATCATACGTTCAGTTTTGCATTATTAATTCTTAAAAAGGAATGGGAGGCATTCATTTGGAAAACTTTATTTTTTACAACCCGACAAAACTTATTTTTGGTAAAGGGCAATTGGCACAATTAAAAGATCAATTAGCTTCCTCTGGAAAGAAGATTCTCTTGGTATATGGTGGGGGTAGTATTAAAAGAAATGGTCTTTACGATAAAGTAATGGCTATCTTAAATGAAAATGGCAATGAAGTATTTGAATTATCTGGTGTTGAGCCAAACCCTCGATTAACTACTGTCCAACGTGGAGTAGACATTTGTAAAACGGAAGGAATCGATTTTATATTAGCAGTTGGTGGAGGAAGTGTTATTGACTGTACAAAGGCAATTGCTGCCGGTGCTAAATTCGATGGAAATCCATGGGAGTTTATTACGAAAAAAGCAGCTCCAAAAGCAGCTTTACCGTTTGGAACAGTTTTAACCCTGGCTGCAACTGGATCAGAAATGAACGCAGGTTCTGTTATAACAAATTGGGAAACACAAGAAAAAGTTGGCTGGGGAAGTCCATTTACATTCCCAGTGTTTTCTATCCTAGATCCGGAAAATACATATACGGTTCCTAAGGATCAAACGATTTATGGAATCGTGGATATGATGTCTCATGTTTTTGAACATTATTTCCATTTAGAAGAGCATACGGAGCTTCAAGATTTTATGTGTGAATCTGTATTAAAAACAGTTATAGAGTTTGGACCAAAGCTTGTTAATGACTTAGAAAATTATGAATATCGCGCTGCTATATTATATTGTGGAACAATGGCTCTAAATGGAATGCTTAATATGGGATACCGTGGTGATTGGGCTTCACATAATATTGAGCATGCAGTTTCAGCTGTATATGATATTCCTCATGGTGGCGGGCTTGCAATTCTATTCCCTAATTGGATGAAGCATAACTTATCAGTAAAGCCAGAACGCTTTAAGCAATTGGCTGTTCGTGTATTTGGCGTAAATCCAGAAGGGAAAACAGCGGAAGAAGCTGGACTTGAGGGAATTGATAAACTTCGTGCGTTTTGGAATGAACTAGGCGCTCCTTCTCGTTTAGCTGATTACGACATTGATGATAGCAAGCTTGATTTAATGGTTGAAAAAGCAATGAAAAATGGTGGATTCGGTAATTTTAAAGTGTTAGATGACAAGGACGTTTTAGCAATTTATAGAGCATCTCTATAAAAAATGGTTGGTAAAACATACAAACAATTTATGCAAATTGTTTGTATGTTTTTATCTGGAACAATAATATTCCATATCTACGGTTCAAAAGTAGAAATAAAATTGAAAAAATGGTGAAAAAATGAAAAAAAAGAACTTGTATCCGTTTACATTTTTAGTTCTTTCTTGATTACTTTTTCTACTTCCGATAAAGTGGAAGAGGAGTATAAATAATATTATAATTGGAGGATCATTTATGACACACGTTCGTTTTGATTACTCAAAGGCATTAAGTTTCTTTGGAGAGCATGAAATTACATATTTAGAAGATGCAGTAAAAGTTGCCCATCATTCCTTACATGAAAAAACCGGACAAGGAAGCGATTTCTTAGGCTGGATAGATCTTCCTGTAGCTTATGATAAAGACGAATTTGCACGTATTCTAAAGTCAGCAGAAAAAATTAAAAATGACTCAGAAGTATTACTTGTAATCGGTATTGGTGGTTCTTACCTAGGAGCTCGTGCTGCGATTGAAATGCTAAATCACAGCTTCTATAATTCTTTATCACAAGAAAAGAGAAAAACACCACAAATCATCTTTATTGGGAAAGATATTAGCTCTACATATATGAGTGATGTTATTGATTTCCTTGGCGATAAAGATTTCTCTATTAATGTTATTTCTAAATCTGGAACAACAACAGAGCCTGCTATCGCTTTCCGTATTTTCCGTAAATTGTTAGAACAAAAATATGGAGTGGAAGAAGCAAGAACAAGAATTTATGCTACTACTGATAAAGCAAAAGGCGCTTTAAAAACGTTAGCTACAGAAGAAGGATATGAATCATTTATCATTCCTGATGATGTAGGTGGACGCTATTCTGTTCTAACTCCAGTTGGTTTATTACCAATCGCTGTTAGCGGCGCAGATATTACTGCGATGATGGAGGGTGCAGCAGCGGCTAGAACTGATTTCGGTACATCTGAATTGAAAAATAACCTTGCTTATCAATACGCAGCAGTTCGTAATGTTCTTTATAACAAAGGAAAAACAATTGAAATGTTAATTAACTATGAGCCAGGATTGCAATATTTCTCTGAATGGTGGAAACAATTGTTTGGAGAAAGTGAAGGGAAAGACCAAAAAGGTATTTATCCATCCTCTGCAAACTTCTCAACAGACTTGCATTCATTAGGACAATATGTTCAAGAAGGTCGTCGTGACATTTTTGAAACGATTGTAAAGGTAGACAAGCCTCGTCACGAGCTAGTTATTGAAGCAGAAGAAAATGACTTGGACGGTTTGAATTATCTTGCTGGACAAACTGTAGACTTTGTTAACAATAAAGCGTTTGAGGGTACATTACTTGCACATACAGATGGTGGAGTTCCAAACTTAATTGTTACGATCCCAGAAATGAATGAATATACATTTGGATATTTGGTATACTTCTTTGAAAAAGCTTGTGCGATTAGTGGGTATTTACTGGGTGTAAATCCATTTGATCAACCAGGAGTGGAAGCATACAAAGTAAATATGTTTGCTTTACTTGGTAAACCAGGATTTGAAGAGAAAAAAGCAGAATTGGAAAGTCGTTTATAAGATTCAATTGATTAAGCTATCGGTACACTCAGACGTTCTGAGTTTCCGATAGCTTTTTATTTTTTATTTCTTCCGCTAATTTCTATTCGCAGTCCCAAATGTTTAAAGGTTTCACGAAAGGATAAATAAATAGAAATGGGTAATAGAAGGAGGAAGTAGAAATGCTTGTAGAAAATGAACAGTTAGTGATTAAATCATTACAGGAATGTATGATTGTTTGTAACCATTGCTTAAATGAATGTTTAGCAGAAGAAAATGTTGCTATGCTTGATTGTATTCATATGAATAGGGAATGTATTCAGTTTTGTAGTTATCTAGAACAAGCTATTATTCGAAAGTCTCCTTATGCGAAAGAATTTGCAGAAATTTGTCTTTCTGTTTGTATGGATTGCGCCAATGAATGTAAGAAACATGAACATCGACACTGTCAGTACTGTGCGGAAATTTGTTTGGAAAGCGCAGAGGCTTGTAAAACATTTTTAGAAGTGTAAGGGTAGATTATTACTAGGGTGGATATAAACCCTCTATCTTTATAAGAATGAATGCTTTGTGGTAATAGCAACATACTTTACGGAAAAAGCCTATAAGAAAAATGAGGGCACTGAAATGGTTCTAATCTTCGTTCGACTTCGATGATAGGCGAATTAGTATGTTATTTCCGAGGCCAAGCCTCGGAAAACATATTAAATATATGTCCTATCTAAGTAATAATAATCAATTCATCCGTTTCTTCAAATACAAAAGAAGGATTTGGATTCAGGTAACTAATCCCCCCTCTTTTTACTCCTAATAATAACTTTCCATCTGCTAATAGATAATTGTTTAATGTTAAATAATTATCTGTTTTTTCGTTCAAGTTTTTTAGAGGAATAAATTGGAGTTTTTTATCTTTTAATTGATTTAAAAGTTCTAAAAATGCAATCATCGTATCTTGTGAATTTAAGCTATTGTGCATAACGAAGCTGGTAAGACTATTTGTCTCGATAATTTCATCTGCTCCAGCCCTTTTGGCATTCTGTACTTGTTCTGCAGTGAGTATTTCAACGATACAAGGAACATTTACATTCAAACCTTTTATGGCAAGTAAAGTCAGAATCGAATGCATATCAGCCTGTAGCTCTTCTTTATTTTGATCCGCTGTTATAATAACTTTGCGGGCTGTCATTATATTTGCCTTAAGTAAGACGCTATCTAAATTAGAATTGCCTTTCACAAAATGAATCGTTTCAGGTACTGGATTTGTTGTTAAGGACTCGTCAATTAAAGTAATCGGAATATTTTCTCGATCTTTAATGATAGAGTGTATCATTAATTTTGACCGTTCATTCCAACCTATGATAATCAAGTGATTTTGCCCCCTGTAGGTTGTTTTCCCTTCAAGATAAGCATTTTGTTTAGAAACAGCGGCTGTAGCTAATGTTATTAAATAGGTAGAAAGAAATCCTACACCTGTTAATATTAATAACATACCAGTTATTCTACCTAGAATCGTGATTGGTGCGTAATCACCATAGCCTACAGTTGAGGTTGTAATAATTGCCCACCAGATTCCTTCAAATAAAGTGGGAAATGTTTCTGGTTCAATCCAAGTGATAAAGGAACCGAATAGGATTATAATAGTTAGAGAAATTGTTAATACTCGGATACTTAACGGTAATCTTAAAAATCTAGAAAGTATGGAATTAGGCAAAGTAGACACCTCATAAAAGTTGTTATCCTTTGCATTATTGACCAATAAAAAAACTTTCATAATCATATGAAAGTTTTTTTATCCAGATATTCTTACAGTGCGATATGATAAAAATCAGCAATAATTTTTTGTTCTTCCTTAAAGTCTTCATAGCCATTTAAGTTAGAGAGCATCCCTTTTATAATAGGAACCCTTGGCGAATCGGCATGGATTTCTGCCATTAATACTTCAATTGTTACTTCTATCTCTTGTTTATTAGAAACATGCTCGATTTTCTTTTGAATAGAGTTAACGGCATCCATTATTTGTTGATGGCTATCTTCCATAAAGTTGATTTTAGGCTTTTTAATAATATGTTTAAGCAAATCATTGGAAAAGAGTGGAGACTCGTTATTTGCTTCCATATCCATTATAATGGAATCTAATCTTTTTAAGAGATAGTTGGAAATATCTTTGGTTGACACATTAACGGATTCTAAGATCACAATTTTCAAAAAAGAGTGGATAAGCCCTTCCTGTATCATCAGCAGGTCTAAAAGGTATTTTTTCTTATCTTCTCCATAAATAGCGAGGAGAGCTTTAAGGCTATAATTTTGCATTTCTGATTGTGTTTTTACCATTAGCTCTTTGATCGAATTATTTAATGGAATTGCCTGTTCCTTTGACTGCATGATGATGAATTCTTTATGCTCTAAGGCGTGATCGAACATAAAGGTAAGCTGATCCATGTATTTATCTCTAGACGGGATTGATTTAAGGCTGATTTCCTCAAAGGTATTAATCAGTTCATCGTAGTAATAGTGCAAGATTTTATAGAGAAGGGACTCTTTTGATTTAAAGTATAAATAAAAGGCACCTTTCGATATACCGCAATCACTTGCAATTTCTTGGACAGATGTAGATGAAAAGCCTTTTTGAGCAAAAAACTTTATCGCCGAATCGATAATTATTTTTTCTTTTTCTTTCACGTAATTTCCTCCTGTGCTTATAGGAAACAAATGTATGACTAATAGGTCATTGTTGTATTAATTCTATGACTGAGTAGTCAAATTATATAGTATACATGGAAAAAAATCAATGAATAGAGCTTTCCTTGGTTGTTTTTGAAGGGAATATAGAGAATTTGCATTGTAAGAAAGAGGTATTTACTATAGGAAAACAGTAATCATTATATGTTCGATGTGAAAGTTGAGTAAACCAATTGGTTTATATTGTTTAATTGAAACGAATTACTTGACGCTTTTTCCTTATGATTATAAACTTTCTTACGTATAGTAAGTCAAAAGGAAAGAGACTTAATCAATAAAGACTATTATAGGAAGTATATCTGTAAATGATATATTTATATTGCTACTACATGAATAAAGAATACGACAGAAAATAAAGGAGATTTTCGGATGGATCAAAATATAATCGATCTTCTTCAAAATAAAATGGAAATAATTTCATTTAATGAAGAGCAGAATTTAAGTTTAGTTGGACCGGTAACACTGCCAGTTCAATTGGATGATCAAGTGGTAACCTTTCAGTGGTATACATGGTTACCAATAAATAAAAACCAATCAAAAGAGGACGTACTGCGTTCCTTACCATCTCTCCATTTGGCTGATTATCAGCAATCCTCTGTTTTAGTTTACGGTGACTTCGCAGATGAAGAAGATGCATTAATACGTATGCATAGTATATGCCATACAGGCGATATTTTTGGTAGTAAGAGATGTGATTGTGGTTATCAATTAAAAGAATCGATGCGGATGATTATCGAGAATGGAAGTGGCGCACTCTTTTATTTAGCCAATCATGAGGGAAGAGGCATTGGATTATTTACAAAATCCCTTGCATATCTTTTGCAAGAAAATGGTTTAGATACGGTAGAGGCAAATCTAGCACTTGATTTTCCAGACGACCTGAGAAGTTATGAAGCACCAATTAAAGTACTACAATCTCTTCGTCAAAAACCAGTGAAGTTAATTACTAATAATCCTAAGAAGCTAGACGCGCTTAAGAAACTTGGACTTACGGCAGAAGAAAATGTCCCGTTATGGGGAGATGTTTCCACTTATAATGAGAATTATTTAAAGACGAAAGTGAATAAATCTGGTCATATTCCCTTGAAAGACACAGTGACCATTTAAGGAGCAATGGTATGAAGCATGATCAAGATTATATGAGAATGGCATTGGAACTTGCAGAATCGGCGCTTGGTAAGACAAATCCCAATCCGGTAGTAGGTGCGGTGATTGTAAAGGATGGAGTCATTGTGGGAACAGGTCTTCATCGTAAAGCTGGAGAGCCACATGCTGAGGTACATGCGTTTAAAATGGCAGGAGACCATGCAAAAGATGCAACCCTTTATGTAACGTTAGAGCCTTGCTCACACTATGGTAAAACGCCACCGTGTGCTTTGTTGGTTAAAGATTCCGGGGTAACAAGGGTAGTTGTAGCAACAGAAGATCCGAACCCTAAAGTAGCAGGTCGAGGGATAAGCATTTTAAGAGAAGCTGGTATTGAAGTGGAAGTTGGTATCTTAAAAAAAGAGGCACAACAATTAAATGAACGTTTTATCCATAATATGATTCATGAAACGCCTTTTGTCGTTTCGAAAGTGGCAATGACATTAGACGGTAAAATTGCCACGCATACTGGACATAGTCAATGGATCACAGGAGAAGCGGCAAGAAAAGAAGTGCATCTTTTAAGAAACCAAGTGGATGGTATTTTAGTTGGCGTTGGAACAGTATTAGCTGACAATCCAAAATTGACAACCCGATTAGAGGGAACATCAAAGAACCCTATTCGAATTATTTTGGATACGCATTTAAAAACTCCTTCGGATGCATATGTAACAGATTGTACGGAGGCAAAAACAATCATAATAACAGCTGCGGAAGTTGGCTCTGAAAAGGCCATCGCTTTAAAAGAGAAGGGCGCAGACGTGTTAAGTATTCCTACGCTCCATGGGAAATTAGAGTTGAAAATAGCATTACAGCAATTATACAAGATGGGTATCACTGATATTCTTCTCGAAGGCGGAAGTGAAGTAAATGCAAGCTTTATGCGTCAAGGACTTATTCAAAAGTATTTAGTGTATATCGCGCCAAAAATAGTAGGCGGTGCTAATTCCTATACGCCATTTAAAGGAGAAGATATTGAAACAGTAGATGAAGCAGTTTCATTACGGTTTGAAAAGACCGAATGGATAGGAGAAGATATTCGAATAACAGCATATCCTAAATGAAATGCATAGTATTTTTGGAGGGAATAAATGAAGTTTGGTTTTGATATAGATGATACACTAATCAATTTAAGGCAGCATGCTTTTGTTCTTTATAATAAAAAGCTTCAAAAGAACATTCCATTAGAAAGCTTTTATGCGCTAAAAACGGTCGAAATTCATGAACCATTTGGATTAGATGCTACTGAAGGAAAGCAACTATGGGATTCATTAAGGGAAGAAATTTATTTTACAAATTGTCCTCCTTTTCCTTCAGCAGTAGAAATTTTATGTGAACTCGTAAACCATGGGCATGAGATTTATTACATTACTGCACGTAAAAAACAATTTGCAGAAAAAACGAAAGAGTGGATGAAGAAAATAGGTTTTCCTATTATAGATGAGCGCTTCTATTGTGGAATGGAAGATCATGAAAAAATAAGTATTATTCAAGAGCTCGAGTTGGACTATTATTTTGATGATAAGCCAGCTGTTCTTGAAACACTTACAGATTATTCTACCCAGCTTTATGTGAAAGATCATCCGTATAATCAGCATCTTGCATTGAACAGAATAAAGGATTGGAAAGAGCTAAGACAGCTATATTAATATTTATTAAAAGACATAAAAAACAGCCTGACTAGATTGGAAGTCAGGCTGTTTTATGAGGGCAGAGCTTTTTATTTCCATCTCTCATAGCTCGCCGTTAGAGCTTCATTCCTATTCTGCTCTTATATCTTTTAATAAGAATTTGACAGTCTACACTAACAACCCCTTTTGTTGCATACAGCTTATTAGTTAAAAATGACTCCATTTCTTGGTTATCCGCAAATATTCCATGCATATGCAATTTGCTTGGTCCAGTCATATGATATAAGCTTGTAACAGCAAGCTCATCTGCAAGAGTCTTAGCAACTGCTTCTAAATATTGTGGTTCCACATCTACATTGAAAAATGCAGATACCGTTTTTCCGACTTTTGCAGAATTAATGACAGTTGTAAATTGTTCAATAATGCCATTTTCGAATAAAGTATTAACTCTTGTTTGAACTGCTACTCGAGATATCCCAATTTCTTTACCGATATCAGTATAAGAAATGCGACTATTCTCATGAAGTAAGGACAAAATATGTCGATCTGTTTTATCTAGCTTTATATTAGGTACATAAAACTTTTTATCCATAAAAAAATCCTCCTTGGGAAAAATTCTTTGTTCATCAGTTCCATTCCGTTATAGAACTTAACCTACAGTATGTTTGTTTAATTCAAATGAGGAACAATAAGACCTCCATACAAAAAGGCAAGAACAATGACAAGGGCAGGGTGTACCTTCCACTTTTGCAATAACAAAAATGCAATTAGTGCAATAGCAGCAGATTGTATGATACCAATGGAATGATAGGAATCCTGAAACATTTCAAACGTCAACACCAGCATTAATGCAGTAATAACTGGTTGTACAAGTAGGGTCATGCCTTTGACAATCATTGAATCTTTATGTTTTCTCATTAATTTTAATAAAAAGATAAGTGCTACCGCTGAAGGTAGAATGGTTGCAAGTAATGCAACAACAAATCCTCCCCAGCCTCCTACTCCATAGCCTACATAAGCAGCAATCTTTGTAGCGACTGGGCCAGGCAATGCATTAGCAAAAGCTAACATATTGGAAAATTCAGTGTTGGACAGCCAATTGTATCGATTAACTATTTCTTCATACATTAAAGGGATAGAAGCTGGGCCACCTCCATAGCCTAGTAAATTCGCAACAAGGAAACTGAGAAAAATACTGACAAAAATCATATTCATATGCCTCTTTCTTTCTTATGTATGAATTTATCTTTTACTTTAAAATGGAATGCTCCATAGGTAAGAAAAATAAGAACAACAATACCAGGATGAATCGAAAATGTTTGTAATAAAAGAAGACAGACAATGGTTAGGCCGATTCCAACATAGATCCCTAGCCCTTTCACTGCTTTTTCTCCAAATTCATATGCCATTAGGCCAAGCATTACAGCGATTACCGGTACGACTGCGGAAATCATGCTTGTTATTATTGGTGAATGACTAAGAATGGATATAAAGGAAAATAAGAATACCATGGCTAAACAAGTCGGTAATATATGAGCTAAGACGCTAAGAATCGCTCCGATTGTACCCTTTTGTCGATAACCTAAATAGGCGGCAATTTTAGTAGCAATTGGTCCAGGGAGCGTATTGGCGATGGCTAGAACGTCCCCGAATTCTTCATTATCCATCCATTTATATTTTGTCACTGCCTCGTGACGGAATAGCGGGATGACAGAAGGTCCCCCGCCAAATCCAAAAATGCCTGCACGAAGCATTGCTAGAATTAAATCTTTATACATTAATTTATTTCTCCTTTCTTAACAAGTGTAACAATATATTATAATCATCATTACGATACGTAATAATAATACCACTGTTTTTTGGAAATATGTTTAAAAAATATGTAAAGTTAATACTAATAGAAAGTTGTTTTGAAATGTATTCTCCATTGAAAAATAAATTTACATATAATAAAATAATAAAAATATATTTAAGTTAGAGTTATCTCATCTAGCTTTCGTAAATAACTATTCATTATACCATTTCTAATTGGTTAAAAGATGAATGTCTATGATTAGCAAAGGTCGCTGTTTCTATTTGCAAAATTAATAATGGATTTACGAGACAATTTATACGAAGTTGCCTTCTTATATTAAGGATAATTGTATCGCTTTATAAAAGATGAATGTTTAAAAAGGAGGTACTTGTACTTGAGAGATAAATTGGAAAAAAGAATTAGAGTTGCTGCGAAAAAGGAGCTTGCTGATCTAGTAATTACCAATGCAAAAATTGTGAATGTATTTACCGGTGAAATAATGGAAGGCGATGTTGCAATTGCAGATGAAACTATTGCGGGAATTGGGAGCTATAAAGGAAAACAAATGATAGATGCGGGAGGAAAATATTTAGTTCCTGGTCTCATTGATGGTCATGTACATATAGAAAGCAGCATGCTGACACCTCAAGAATTTGCGAAAATATTATTATTGCATGGCGTAACGACCGTAATAACGGATCCGCATGAAATTGCAAATGTCGCGGGAGCAGATGGAATTCAGTATATGTTAGATAAATCCGATAATCTGCCGTTAGATATTCGTGTGATGCTGCCATCCTGTGTACCAGCTGTTCCAGAAGACTCAAATGGAGCAACATTATATGCAAAAGATTTAGAGCCTTTTTATGCACATGAAAGAGTCCTAGGTTTGGCGGAAGTAATGGATTTTCCATCCGTTTATGAAACGAATAGGAATATGGTCGATAAGCTGTTGCTGACAAAAAAATATAATCGTTTAATGGATGGTCATGCGGCTGGAATTGAAAGGGAAAAATTAAATGTATATAGTGCAGCTGATATCCGGACTGACCATGAAGCTACAACGTTACAAGAAGCAAAAGACCGGTTAGATTTAGGAATGTATCTGATGATAAGAGAAGGTACTGTTGCAAAAGATTTAAAAGCTTTATTACCAGCAGTAACAATGAGAAATTCGCGAAGATGTTTATTTGTAACAGATGATAAGCTTGTAGATGATTTAGTAGAAGAAGGTAGTGTCGATCATAGTGTGCGCTTAGCGATAGAGGAAGGATTAGATCCGATTATAGCCATACAAATGGTTACTATTAATGCTGCAGAGTGTTTTCAATTAGATTCAATTGGAGCAATATCACCAGGCTATCAAGCTGATTTTCTGCTTGTAGATAACCTCGAAAAATTTACTATTCAAAGTGTTTTTAAGAAGGGCCAATGTGTTGTAGAAGATGGGAAATTAATAGAAGAGAAGTTTGTTAAGCAATCCTATTTTGATGCGAACTTGCCATCGATAAATTGTGCAAACCTGTCTTTAGATGATTTAAAGCTTCCCTTAACTTCTGATACCTGTCATATCATCGAAATCATTCCGAATAGTATCGTTACGAATGAATTAATTGAAAAGGTAACAGTAGAAAATGGGTATTTTCAGACTTCTTTGGAAAAAGATCAATTAAAACTAGTAGTAGTGGAGAGACATCATCAAACTGGAAATATTGGAAAGGCGATTATAAAAGGATATGGATTTAAGAAGGGAGCAGTAGCTTCCAGTATTTCTCACGATTCCCACAATATCGTTGCAGTTGGAACAAATGATGAAGATTTATTGTTGGCGATCAATAAGCTGCAAGAAATAAATGGAGGGATAGTAGTTGTGTCAGAAGGAATAGTAGCTGCTACACTTCCATTACCAATAGCCGGATTGATTTCAGATCAAGATTATCTAAGCCTGTATGAACAGCTAAAAACATTAAATCATACTATCAAAATTCTACAAGGATATAACACTTTTAATCCATTTTTAACATTATCTTTCCTATCATTAACGGTAATTCCTACTTTGAAATTAACGGATAAAGGATTATTTGATTTTAACTCTTTTTCTTATAAGGATGTAGCAGTTGATAGATAATAGATTTTTTTCTTTTTTAATCTTTTGTTCATTATTTGTTCATAATTATTCGATATTCTATAAATAGGTTAAGAGTTTCCCCTCTTAAAATATAGTTTACCCGAAAGAAATTTCGGGTTTTTTTCTTTTTTTTAATTTCTATCGTTGTTCATTACCAATAAATTTTCGCGAGTAATGGAAGCGTATGTATAAAATTGCTAAAAAAGGTGAATACTTTTATAGAAGTATACAAATTAAGCAATATAGTTATAGAACTTTTAATAAAACAAGTAATAATGAAAGCGTTTTCTGATATAATAAATGTATAGATCATCTACTTACTAAAGAGGAGTGGATAATGATGGAAGAGCAAGCAAACTTTTTTAATGGATTAAAATGGGGAGTAATTATTAGTATACCTCTGTGGATTTCGTTTTTTGGATGGATAAAGCTATTTATTAATTTGGCATAGAAGTAGAAGTCTTCATCGTGCTGTTTTTTTATATAAGAATTTTAAGTTCTAATGAAAAAGCATCGAAAAGTGTATAGTCTTTTCGATGCTTTGTTTTGTATTAAGCTTGTGGGATTGGAGGATCGATTCCAAGTACTTTTTCCCCATCAACTGTTAACCAAATATAATAATGATCAATTTCTTTACCAATAATCTTCTCGATTTTTGCAATTAATTTTTCTTGAACGTCAAAAGACAATTGTGCAGTTTGTTCACCTAAAGGTACATTTTTTAGACCAAGTGCATCTGCAATTTCTCTTGCTTGGTCATAAGATACTTCGATATATTTGTCATACTCAGGTAAGTAAGCAGCTTCTGCGGGCTTAACTTGAAATGACACAATTAATACTACAGCTAATAAACTCCATACTAATTTTTTCATAAGCTCTCTCCCTTTTTTTTATAATTTGATATTTCTTCTTTTAGTGCTATAAAAGTATCGACCACTAAGGGGTGATACATAGTACCCCGATTATTTAAAATTTCTTGGAATGCTTCTTCAGCAGATTTGCCTTTTTTATATACTCTGTCTGTTGTCATGGCATCAAAGGAATCCACAACCGAAATAATTGCAGCTTCAATATTAATTTCATCTTTTTCAAGACCTTTTGGATAACCTTTACCATCATATCTTTCATGATGTTGTTCAACAATTAATGCTATCTCATTTAAAAGAGGAATATTTGTTTCTTCTAAAAGTTGTCTGCCGAATGTTGTATGTTTTTTCATAATTTCCCATTCTTCACTAGTTAACTTGCTAGGTTTTTGGAGAATTTCTAAAGGAACTCTTACCTTTCCAACATCATGAAAAAACGAGGCGAGATTTAAAAGTGTAATTTGCTTAGTTGTCAGTTCTAAAGCTTGTCCAACTAACATTGAATAATGTTTAATTCTTTCGCAATGATCAACCGTATAACCATCTTTTTCTTCTATAGAAATTGCTAATTCCATTAAATCTCTTGATAGCTTACTGTAATTGTGAAAGACTGGTTGGCTTGTTACATATATAAACTCAGATACACCTTCTGAATGAAAATTAGTGAATTTTTTTATTGGACTTTCACAAAAAGCTTGCCCTGCAGACATTGCTATTGTTTTTTCATCTGTATGATAATGTAATTTTCCAGAGAGTATATATATATATTCTAGACCAATCCAATTTTCTTCTGGACCAAGTGCCCAGCTAGAACCAGGTTGTAATTTATGATAGATTACTTCGGTTCCATCTCCAGCAGCCATTAACGAGATTTGGGTGCCTTTAAAATATACCGTTTCTATAAACTCACCTGCATTAATGATGCCCACAATTTATTCCCTCTCTCTTTATACAATAAAATAGATTGATATAATCTATATAATTTCAATTATAGTTATTTTAAATTATAAATAATGTAATTTTAATAGGTATATTAGATTATATTATATTTTGTTTGAAAAAGGGAGAATATTCTCGGAATTTGTTAAAAGTCCGACAAAATTATTGTATCAAAAAATTATTATAAATAATAGCTTTTATTGAAAAAGCTATTATTTATAATAAAGTAAAAGTTTTTAAATTAGGAGTAACTAGAATAGTAGAAAAGTAGGGTGGGAAGAGGGGAAATATACCTATAAGCATATGGGCAATATTGGTATCGGAAAGTGGAATCAACCCTTTGAATAACTTTTACTAATCATGTATGATAGGAAGTAATAACTATATAAAAAAGGAGCCAACCTTACATAGATTCAATCTATGTAAGGTTGGCCAACTTAATTATTTCATTTGCTCAAATATCTTTTATATTACCTAGTTTTTTTGGGAATATCTACTCGGTTATTCAACATAATCTATATTAGATTAATGGATTTGTCCGTAATCCATTAGTCATTATCATTACGAGAATTTCCGCCTTTTCGGCCAATTTCTTGGTAGAATTCCTTGTCATGGTTTTCGGAAGTAGCTTCTCCACCTTTTTTACCGATTTCTTGGTAGAATTCCTTGTCATGGTTTTCGGAAGTAGCTTCTCCACCTTTTTTACCAATTTCTTGGTAGAATTCCTTGTCGTGGTTTTCAGAAGTAGCTTGTCCACCCTTTTGTCCGATTTCTTGATAAAAATCCTTGTCGTGATTTTTAGAAGTAGCTTCTCCGCCTTTTCTTCCTGCTTCTTCTCTGCTCATTTTGTTGTTGTCTGCCATTTCAATCACTCCTATTAAAGATTTTTAATTAACGTTACATGGGTTATATAGCCGAATCTGAAGATTATAAACGTAAAACATATTGTTTTTTAGTATAGTAAATATTGGTAAAGGGGATAAATATGTATGATGATTCCAAGAGAAAAGTTTATGAAAGTAGTAGATATCGCTGAGAAGTTAGGATGCAAGGTTATATATGATTCGACAAAGAAAATAAGCTTTAATACGAAAATGTATATTACGGTTCCTTATCAGTTTACATTAGAAAATACTTATGCACTTGCACATGAAATTGGTCATGTAATCGATTATGTGAACGGTGAATTAGATCATGACAAATGGTTGCATGATTGGTCGTATCGAGTAAATTCAGAGATGAGTGCATGGGTTCATGCTTATAAATTATTAGAGAAGCTGGAGATTCCATTACATAATTGGCAAACGCATGTAAATGAAAAGTTAGCTAATTATTTTATCCTTCCAGAAGTAGTTTAAGGTGAAATATATTAGGAATCTGTTAGAGTTTGTACTAAAAATGGGTGGTTATTCCTTTTCCTTTTTTGAATAGTTCAATAGGGAAAGGATAGCTACTTATTTTTTTAGGAGAAATAAACAATAAAGATGTTAAGGATAAATTAAGAAGTTATTATTAAAATAGAGAGAGGAAACTATATTTGTAATCTTGTTTAAAAATTCAAGATGTTAGGAAAAAAGAATGGGATAAAAGTAAGGAGAATTTAATGAAGTTACTAGTCGTAGAAGATAATAAATTATTACTTGATTCTTTAAAAACAATCCTGGAAACAGAATATACAGTAGATATTGCAGATAATGGAGAAGATGGCCTATTCTTTGCAGAGCAAAATATTTATGACCTGATTATTTTGGATGTGATGCTTCCACATGTAAATGGTTTCGATATTGTGAAACATATTAGGAAAGAGAAAATCAAAACTCCTGTATTATTTTTAACTGCGAAGGATTCACTTGAAGATAGAGTAAAAGGATTGGAATTTGGAGGAGATGATTATCTCGTTAAGCCATTTCAAACACCGGAGCTTCAGGCACGCATTAAAGCATTATTAAGAAGGAGTGGCGCACTTGATCTGGATGAAGGCATCAAGTATAAGGAAATCGTCCTTACAGGGAGAGAAAATGATGTTCTAGTTAACAATACTCCAATCAAGTTAACCATTAAGCAGTATGAATTATTGGAATACCTTATTCAAAATAACGGAAAAATAGTTACAAAGGAACAAATTTTTGATCGGATATGGGGGTTTGATTCAGATACAACGATTGCGATTGTGGAAGTTTTTATCCATCAGATTCGAAAGAAGTTAGAACCATTTGATTATCATAAAGATATTCAAACTGTCCGAGGTGTTGGCTATATTTTGAAGGATTACTAAGGGGCAAAGTATATAATGTTTCGTAAAACAAGAATCAATCTCACAATATTAAATTCAATTGTCTTTATATTGCTCATGGTTATATTAGGCTATACCATTTATCTATACACGGAAAAGCAAACCTATCAGGAAGTAAATATGTCTCTCTTCAATGGGGTAGAAGACCTGAAACGAATGGGAGAAAGAGATGGGCGCGGGCCAATTCCAATACTAGGTCCTAAATTAATGCTTATTCAGTGGGATGGTAATGGAGAAATAGAAGGAATCTCGGAAAATTCAATCATTGATTATACAAAGGAAGAGAAGTATTTAAAGCCGAATTCTACCAATAGTTTAGAAAAGAAAACTTCTTCGGAGGGATTTCAGTTTCAAACAATTTCAACTGAGTTAGAGATTAATGGGGAAACAAAGACGATTCAAATAGTAAGAAATATTGATTCCGAGGAAAGTATGTTAAATCAACTAATAATCATTATGACTGTTGGTATAAGCATTGGCAGCATATTTGCAGTCATTGCTGGCTACTTTTTGGCAGGTAGAGCTTTAATTCCCATTCAGCGATCATGGGAGGCGCAACAACAATTTGTTTCGGATGCTTCTCATGAGTTAAGAACACCACTTGCTGTTATCCAGTCACGAGCAGATGTGCTTTTTCAAAAACCTGAAGCAACGATCCAGGATAGAGCATTGGATATTTCTGTTATTTCGAAAGAAACAAGAAGATTAAGTAAACTTGTTACGAATTTACTCACTTTGGCTCGTTCAGATTCAAACCAAGTAGAAATTGCTAAAACACAATTTGCTTTAGAGGAAGTAGTTCAAGAAGTAGTGGAACAATATGAAGACATTGCTGATTTTCAAGGGAAAAAAATTTATGCTACTTTAAAAAATAAGATTTTGTTTAGTGGTGATAAGGAGAGAATACATCAGCTGCTTGTTATTCTTGTAGATAATAGTATGAAGTTTACGATGGAAGGTGGAGAGATTCAGCTACTTGCAATGGAAAGGGCTAACTCGGTGATAATCCAAGTAAAGGATACTGGGATCGGTATACCTAAAGAAGATATTTCGAAAATTTTCAATCGTTTTTATCAGGTAGAGCAATCAAGAACGAATCGAGAGGGCACAGGTTTAGGGCTCTCCATTGCAAAATGGATTGTTGAAAAACATGATGGTGTTATAAAGGTGGATAGTGCGTTAGAAAAAGGGACTACTTTCGAAATTAGTTTTCCTAAATAGAAGAAATGAAAAAACAGCTTGTTCAAATCGTCTTTGAAACAAGCTGTTTTTTATGTATTAATCTTGCATATCCTTTGCCAGGAATCCTTGTTGTTTAATCATTTTTGCATTACTTGGATAATAGGATTTGTCATAGAAATTAGCAATTCGATTTGTCCATCCTACTGGGGTTTCTCCTCTATTCTTTAAATATTCTTTAAATGTAGCATTGTATTCTTCGATAATAGCTAATTGGTTTTCATCATATTTTTCTTCTTGAAGAACACTTTGTAAAGGCAATCTAGGTTTTAATCCTGGGTCTCCATCAGGATACCCAACGCAAAGTCCAGAGATCGGGATTACATATGTAGGTAGCTGCAAAAATTCTATAACTTCCAAAGCGTTGCGACGAATACCACCTATTGGAACAGTTCCTAAACCAAGTGATTCGGCAGCAGTTATGGCATTTTGCATGGCAAGCCCTACATCGGTCGCTCCAATTAAAAGTGTATCCACATCTTCGATTGCTTTAAAATCCTTTCCTTCTATTTCACTAGCTAATTTTGCTCGATAAAAATCTGCACAAAATACAAGAAAGGCAGGCGTGTTTTCAACATGTTTTTGATTGCCGCATAATTCCGCTAATTTTTTCTTTCTCGCTTCATCACGAATAAGGATAGCTGTAACATGCTGTCCATTGGTCCAAGAAGGGGCGCTTTGTGCTGCTTCCATTATTAAATGAAGTGTTTCAAAACTTACTTCCTTATCTTGATATTTACGATAAGAACGGTGATTTTTTAATAATTGTATTGTTTCATTCATCTAGAGATGCTCCTTTTATGATCTTTCCTTCATTTTAGCATAGGCTTGGGGTGGAATGTCCTCTCTGCTGCTTAAAGTTTTGATAAGAAGGGGGGTTTTTATTAAAGGGCAAAAAAGCAAATGACGATGAATTTTTTAATCCACTATGATAACCACTGATATTTCCATTTTAATTTAGCGAGTCGTCCGCTCGCTGTAAGTTAAGTGGGCGGACGACTAGGGAAACCAAATGCACTTCTTATTAAATCCATATAATATTCCTTATAAGAGAGATTCGGCTCCATCAATATATATTTCTGTTCCAGTAATATGATTGGATAAATCAGAGCTTAAAAAATAGACTAAATCTGCAACTTGCTCTGCGCTACCTGATGCTTGGGATAGTGGCTGATTCCCTTCTGGATATTCAACAGGAATGGTTATTTCTTTTAAGTGTTTCTCATCTTTAAATGTATTTTTTCCGATATTTGTATCGATCGCTCCTGGGCAAATCATATTCACTCGTATTTTGAATTGGGCTAATTCTAGGGCGGCCATTTTTCCAAAAGCAACTTGACCAGCTTTTGATGTACTGTAAGCAGACATTCCAAAGTTTTTAAAAATACGATTTCCATTTATACTACTTGTTATAATAATACTTCCGCCATTGTTTTTCATATAAGGAATACTATATTTAACCGTTAAAAAGGTGCTTTTCAAATTGGTGTCAATTGTTTTATCCCACTCGGAAGGTGTAAGATCTTCAATCGAAGAAACGGCGCCGTTAATTCCAGCATTAATAAATACAGAATCTATTCTATTCCATTTCTTATAGGTTTCATCAATAGCTCGCTGAATAGAGGGAGGTTCTGCGACATTTGCTTCTAATGATATTGCTTCTTGCCCTTTATTATTAATAGATATTTTTACTTCCTCTAGATCGTCAGCATTTAAATCAACCAATGCTACTTTCATTCCCTTATTTGCCAGCGAGATTGCTGCTGCCTTTCCAATACCTGAAGCAGCCCCTGTAATGATGGCAACTTTATTTTCAAGGTTATTCATTTTAGTATCCTCCTTGATAAATATCGATCACGATATTGTTAGTATGATAGAGATAAGATACTAATATCCATTTTTAAAGAAATAAAAACGTTTTACTTGCCAATAGATGAATAAAGAGGAAAGTAATGCTATATTTTCGAAAAAAGGAAACAAATTAGGTAATATGGAGATAAAGGAGAGGATTACAATGAAAGCAATGATAATAGAAACATTTGGAGAGTCATCGATATTTAAGTTAAAAGATGTTGAAATAGCGAAATTATTGCCAGGTCAGGTACGAGTAAGGGTAAAAGCAACTAGTGTTAATCCAATTGATATTAAAGTTCGAACTGGTGCTGTACCAGCAGTTTCTCCATCCTTCCCTGCAGTGTTACATGGTGATGTAGCAGGTATCATTGAGGAGGTGGGAGAGGGTGTAAAGTCCTTTCAAGTAGGAGATGAAGTATATGGATGTGCTGGTGGTTTTAAAGGGTTAGAGGGAGCGTTAGCAGAATATATGATTGCTGATGCGGGGGTTTTAGCACATAAGCCTTTGAATATTTCAATGGAAGAAGCAGCAGCCATTCCACTAGTTGGAATTACAGCTTGGGAGTCTTTATTTACAAAAGGGGCTTTGAAAAAGGGAGATGATATCTTAATTCATGGTGGAGCAGGCGGTGTTGGTCATATTGCCATTCAATTAGCAAAATGGGCTGGAGCAACTGTATTTACAACCGTTTCCTCTATTGAAAAACAAGCAATTGTTAAAGAATTGGGAGCTGATTATGTCATTCCTTATCGAGAGTCGTCTGTTAAAGAATATGTAGAGAAGTATACTGATGGAAAAGGATTCCCTTTTGTTTTTGATACAGTTGGTGGTAGCAATCTTGATCAATCTTTTGAAGCGGCAGCCTTAAATGGGACTGTTTTAACGATAGCGGCTAGATCTACACATGATTTAACACCTTTACATTCGAAAGGACTTTCACTACATGTTACGTTTATGCTTCTTAAGCTGCTTGATGAGGCCAAGCGTTTTGAACATGGGAATATTTTACGACATATTACTGCAGTGGTAGAAGAAAATTGTTTAAAGCCCGTCCTTGATAAAAAAACATTCTCTTTTGAGGAAGTAGGGGAAGCGCATGATTATTTGGAATCGGGAAAGGCTGTAGGAAAAATTATTCTTGTTAATAAGTGGTAGTTTTTATTATACGAGAAGCTTAGTATAAAAAATCAGTTAGACATCCAAAATACATACGTAGCATATTATTAAGGAGGAATAACGATGAGCTTTCAAAAGCCAAATCCCGATGATCGTTCTGATAATGTAGAAAAATTGCAGGACATGGTACAAAACACAAGTGAAAATATTGACAAAGCAGAAGAAACACTTATGAATGCTAGTGCTGGTGAAAAAGAAATGATTCAACAGAAAAATCAACGAAGAGAAGCTGCAATACAGTCATTTAAAGAAGAGATTCAAGACGAAGCATCTGATAGAGAAAATGGTTATCAGTAATAAAAAAAATATTACTTAATTAGTAACAGGCTGCACGAAAAATTCTAATCTCATAAGTAATTATGCAAGCTAATTCTTTGGAACGAAAAAGAATTAAGGTAATTATCTTGTGAATTGGAACGATTCCTTGGTGCGGCCTTTGTCTTATTTTACTGGTGTAAATCGGTTTTCATAGTAAAATATATATATTAATGAATGAATTTAGATATAGGAGAAAGTAAGTATGAAGTCGGTTATTACCAGAATGGGGATTTTTGGTCCTATTTTTTCAAATGTAAATAAGTACTCTGATGTATTAGAGAATACTAATAATATATTGAAGCAAAGGGCATCTAGTAGTTCCAGAAGAACACGCAAAGGGCAAATAAGGAATACGAAGCAAGAAATAATGTTGCGAAAAAACTTTATTCAAGCGATGATTATTACCTTTATAAATGACTATTATTTATCTTATCTACTTATTAAGACACTAATAATTGAGTGTGTTTTAATATTGGCACATGGATATGGAGGAAATAACAGTTGTAGAATGATAGCAAAAGGAGGTGCATAAAGTGGAAGCAATATTATTACTAATGATTTCATTAGTTCCACTTATTATTTCTGTGACGATTATCTTTTATTCACAGTCTCAGATAACAAAGGCATTATCTTTTTTCTTATGTATGTTATCCTTCTGGCAAATGGATATCGCTGTGCTATATGCAGAAGATTTTTTAAGCAGGGATATAATTGAATTCTTATTTAAATTATTTCGAATTGGAACCATTTGTGTCATGCCCGTTATGTATTATTTTTCCTATTATTTAGTAACTGAAAATAAAGAGTTGAAACGATTTAGAGTATTGCTCAATAAGCCGTGTTTATACTTTTTAATTTTCTATAGCTTAGTTACATACATTATTAATTTTACAAGCCTTGGCATTAAGGATTTTGTTATTGTGGAAGGGAATTTACTATCTTCTGAATATGTATTTCCTATTTATGGAGAATGGAATTTTTTATTTATATTTAATATTGTCCTTTTATGTATAAATACCTTCATTTTATTAGTTATTTCTTTTAAAATAAAGAATCCAATTTTTAAAAGATTTAATTTGCAATTTGTTATAGCTATTATAATCATTTATATAAATGGTATATTTAGTGGTTTTGTTTTTATTCCATTGTTTTTTTCAAGCTTTAATTCTTTGATAGCAGCTGTTTTTTTATTTTCAAGCTTTTTCCAAATGCAATCAACCAATATGAAAAATATGAATGAAGAGCTGTCGCGACAAAGTGAATTATTAGAGGCAATGATGGATATAAACCCTAATTATTTGCTTGTTAAGAATGGGCAGGAACAGGTAGTAAAAATGAATCCTACTTTCTTACATTTATTATCGTTAGAAGAAAATGATTGGTTAGGTCGAAATTTTTCCTATATTGCAGAGTATATCAATATGGAGACAGACAATCCACATCGCTTTGTAGACAGTAGAGGGAAAACCTATTTTATAATTTGGGGAAAAAAAGAGCTTATACATAGTACTGGAGAAGAATACCATCTCTATTTCGGTCATGATATAACCGATCAGAAGCGTAATGAACAACTGATGATTTCTTCAGAGAAATTAAAAGTAGTAGGAGAGATGGCTGCTAGTGTTGCCCATGAAATCCGTAATCCACTTACAACAATTAGAGGATTTATCCAGCTTCTTAAAGAAAAAAATGATGCTTCTGGTTATGAAACCATATTACTTGACGAAATTGACCGAATTAATGAAGTGTTAAAGGAATTACTTATTCTGAGTAAGCCAGAGGCAAAAGAAAATGAAAGCAATGTAATATCTATTACAAATACATTTATAGAATTGAAAAATATAAAAGTGTTATTTCAAGCATTGGCTAATGAACAAAATAAAGAGATTACGGTTGAAAATAGAGCAGTTAAAGAAATAATTGCTTTTATTGATAATGCTCAATTTAAACAAGTGCTATTAAATATTTTGAAAAATAGCATGGAGGCTATTTCGCCACAAACTGGTAAAGTAAAAGTGATTCTGGATCGAAAAGAAGAAGGGTGCAGAATTAGAATAATTGATAATGGTGATGGAATAAGCAAAGAAAGGCTTGCTCGAATTGGAGAACCATATTATACAAGCAAGGAAAAAGGAACGGGAATAGGTTTAACGATATGTCTGAAACTTCTTAAACAAAATAACGGAGATATGGTTGTGAAGAGCAAAGTAGGATGGGGGACGGCGGTCACAATAATATTGCCGTGTTTTCGTTAATCTGCTTGTGTCTAAAATTGATTGTCTTATAATAAAAAAGCGGATATTTAAAGGAGGGTAATCCTTTTAAATATCCGCTTTTTCTTCGTTTAAGATAATCGATTACTATAATCTTCAAAGACAAATTGACGAACAACTTTTAATCCTTCTTCTTCGTTATAAGAAGCAATAGAAGGTAAGTTGACACCATTAAACATATGGTTTTTAACCATGGTGTAATGAGCCATATCACAGAAAATGACTTTATCGCCAGGTTTTAATGGTTCTTTGAAAGAATAATCACCAATGACATCGCCTGCTAAACATGTCATTCCGCCGAGTCTATAGGTATATTCATTGTCACCAGGCATACCAGCATCAATAATATTTGGTCGATAAGGCATTTCCAGTACATCTGGCATATGACATGTTGCAGATGTATCAAGAATAGCAATATCCATTCCGTTATGAACAATATCAAGGACAGTGGAAACTAAATAACCTGTATTTAAGGCAATAGCTTCACCTGGCTCTAAATAAACATCTACATTATATTTTTCCTTTATATATAAAATAGATTCAACAAGTGTTTCAATATCATAATCTGGACGTGTAATATGATGTCCTCCACCAAAGTTAATCCACTTCATTTTCTTTATATATTCACCGAACTTCTCATCGACTACTTGTATCGTACGTTTTAAAGTATCTGAATTTTGTTCACACATTGTATGAAAATGAAGGCCATCAATACCATCTAATTCATCTGGATTAAAGTTATCCAATGTTATGCCAAATCTAGAGAATGGTGCACATGGGTTATAAAGTTGTGTCTCTATTTCTGAGTATTCAGGATTAATTCGAAGACCAACATCAATTTTCTTTCCAGCATTTTGGACTTTATCTTTAAATCGATTCCACTGGCTGTGGGAATTAAAGACGATATGGTCTGTATATTGAAGTAATTCATCGAACTCACTGTCGGCATATGCAGGTGCATATGCATGTACTTCTTTGCCCATTTTCTCATATCCAAGTCTAGCTTCAAATAGAGAGCTAGATGTTACTCCTGCTAAGTATTTACCTACTAAAGGAAATACGGAGTGCATGGAAAATCCTTTTAACGCAAGGAGAATTTTTGCGCCAGTACGTTCCTGTACAGACTGCAAAACTTCTAAGTTTTTCGTTAAAAGACGCTCGTCCACTACATAACTTGGTGATGGAGCTTGTGTAAAATCAATCTTTTTCATTTCATTCCTCTCAATCTATAAGAGTTGGAGAGAAGTTCTCCTGCCATGGTAATCCGTATTTATTTAATGCATCCATGAATGGATCTGGATCAAATTCCTCTACATTATATACCCCTGGACGCTTCCATTGCCCTTTCATGATAAGCATTGCGCCAATCATTGCTGGAACACCAGTTGTATAAGAAATTGCTTGAGATCCTACCTCACGATAACATTCTTGGTGATCACAAATATTATATACATAATACGTTTTTGGCTTGCCATCTTTAGTTCCTTGAATGATACAGCCGATATTTGTTTTTCCTTTTGTTCTAGGTCCAAGTGAAGCTGGATCTGGAAGGATTTCTTTTAAGAATTGTAATGGAATAATCTCTTTGCCTTCATAATTAATTGGTTCGATAGATGTCATTCCAACATTTTCAAGAACCTTCAGGTGGTTTAGATAATTATCAGAGAAAGTCAT
The DNA here is from genome assembly GCF_031978665.1 of Niallia sp. NCBI lineage: Bacteria > Bacillati > Bacillota > Bacilli > Caryophanales > Bacillaceae > Niallia > Niallia sp. The sequence goes on from NZ_DALZDK010000047.1 coordinate 33,353, forward strand.
CCAGAAACGAATTCTCTTAAGTCCTTTAATGTTAACTGCTAATGATTCTAGTTCTTCATGGTATAAAAGATAGATGTTTTTAGGACCAATTTGATCTAAATCGTATTCTCTTTTTTCAGAAAGTGGTGGTGTCTCAATCCATTTGCCATCTTCCCAGTATCTACCGTTCGCAGTGATTTCACGAATGTTAATTTCTGGATTGAAGTTTGTAGCGAATGGATAGCCATGGTCTCCGCCATTAGCATCGACAATATCAATATAATTAATTTCATCGAAATGATGTTTTTGTGCATATGCCGTGAAAACACCAGTTACTCCAGGATCAAATCCACTACCAAGTAGAGCGGTCAAGCCAGCTTCCTCAAACTTTTGCTTATATTCCCATTGCCATTTATATTCAAATTTAGCTGTCTCAGGTGGTTCATAGTTTGCGGTATCTAAGTAATGTACACCAGTAGCAAGACATGCATCCATAATTGTTAAATCTTGATATGGTAATGCAACATTGATTACTAATTCTGGTTTAAAGTTATTGATTAACTCAATTACTTCTTCTGTATTATCAGCATCGACCTGAGCGACTGAAACTTTTGTTTTGCCACCGTCAATTTTATTTTTAATTGCTTCACACTTTGAAAGTGTTCTGCTTGCGATACAAATTTCCTCGAATACATCTGGTACTTGACAGCATTTATGTGCAACAACACTTGCTACTCCGCCAGCACCAATAATTAATGCTTTTCCCAACATGAATTACCTCCTTTAATACTACCTAAAAAAATTCAATAAGGCTGATTATACATAATGTGCGTAAAATAATCTATATAATCCAGTAAAATATAAAAATTTTTTAATAAAAATTTATTAATAGAAAATACAATTCTAAAAATAGGGGAGAATAGGGGAACATTAAACTATTAATTCAATTAGAATATTTTTGAAGTGAACAGAGCAATACTTCGTTGCTACTCGTGAATAGGCATAAAAAAAACGACTGTAATAGTCGTTGGTTTTATAAAGAATATGGTGGAGACTATCGGGATCGAACCGACGACCTCTTGCATGCCATGCAAGCGCTCTCCCAGCTGAGCTAAGCCCCCATAATAATATCTATCATTATTATACAGATATGAACAGAAATTTCAAGTTATATAAACAAGCAAGAAAGATGAGACGAAAAGTAGCTTCTTATATATATACTTGGAAACTAACGTCTCCTGATAGCTACCGGGAATTAATAATTAAGAAAAAAGAGGGCTTTTCATTTAGAAAAGGGAGTTTATCAATTGTAGTATTTAAAGGTCATGAAAGATGAAGAAGGAAGAAAGTCGATTTGCCGCAAATATATATAGTCGAACCTTCTTCCTAGAAGTAATAGTACTTTAGAAGTTAATTTAAACTTTCTATTTCGATTTCTTTCACTCCATGAATTTCAGAAATCTCTTTATAAACGTCAGTAACTTCTCTTTTTTGATCTACAATAACAATAAGAAAGATGGAATGTTCTCCAGATTCTAAGTCTTTTATTCGAATATGCTTTATCCCTGTTTTTAAATTGCGAATGGCTTTAATAATAGTAGATACGTTTTCTTTTTGATCAGCTTTTAGCTTTACTCTAATTTCTTTTTCGCGTAGTTGACGAGGACCAATCATACTCATGAAAATTGGAACAAATTTAACACTGATTAATAGAAGGGCAACTCCGATTAGAGCTTCTATATAATACCCAGCTCCAACTGCAATGCCAATGCCTCCAGCTCCCCATATTAATGCTGCAGTAGTTAAGCCTGAAATACTGTCGTTTCCTCTTCTAAGTATGACGCCTGCTCCTAAGAAACCAATTCCTGAAACTATTTGAGCAGGAAGACGTAAAGGATCCATCTGAATATTAACCTGATCGCTACCGGGGAATTTATAAGCTGCTTCAATAGAAATAATGGTTAGTAGGCAGCTTACGATACTTATTACAAGACTTGTTTTTAGACCAACGGGCTTTCGTTTGATTTCTCTTTCTAATCCAATGATTAATCCCAGACCAGCGGAAATCCCTACTTTTAATAAAAAATCTATATTAATATCCATCTTCGTTTCATCTCCTGTAGATTACTTAGTTATTGTAATGGTGTCATTAATGATTATGGTTGCGCTAAAGTTTGAAAAGAAACAGGAAATTAAACATCAAACAGTTTTAACTTTATGGGATGAAAATCGACGTTAAGCAATTACAAAAAACTTAAAATATAATAACCTTTTTTCCTCTATTGTAAACACCAAATATTAATTAAGTGTATGTTATATAATGAAAAAAATTCTTCTTGTAGAACGATAACCCTTCTTTTAAATAATCTCTGAATTTTTTTTGAAAAAGTATTGACGTCTATCTTGGAATAATGTTATATTTATATCCGTCGCTGAAACAACACGAAATGTTGAAGTGAACGACGGAAAAGTTTTTTAAAAAACTATT